>NZ_DATAGQ010000073.1:0-15041 GCF_036263595.1 Geminicoccus sp.
GCGCAGAGCGCCAACGCGATCCTCAAGCTCCTGGAAGAGCCGCCGCCCAGCACGGTCATCATCCTGATCAACCATGTGCCCGGCCGGATCTTGCCGACGATCGCCTCGCGCTGCGTCGGGCTGCGCCTGCAGCGTCTGGAGGATCCGACGCTGGCCCTGCTGCTGGACCGGGCCCTGCCGGACGAGGAGCCGTCCATCCGTGCCCGCCTGCTCCCGTTTGCCCGGGGCTCGATCGGCCGCGCCCTCTGGCTGCACGCGATCGACTTCCTCCGGCATTATGACGATATCCTTGCCGCCTGCTCGTCCGATAGCGGCCAGCGCTCCGAACTGGCAGCACGGGTCGCCGCGGCCCAGCAGGCCGCAGGCGCCCAGGCGCCCTTCGAGGTGCCCCAGGCGATCCTCCACCGGGCGCTGCAGGCTGCCGCGGGCAGGCCGCCGGCCGGGAGCGATCTGCGTGAGCAAGCGGCTCTATCGGCCGTGGCGGCGCGGCGGCCGCTTGATGCCTGGGGGGGAGCGTGGGACAAGCTCGCGAGGCTGGCAGCGCGCTTCGAGCCGCAGAGCCTGTCGGCCGAGGCTGCCGCCCTGGCGGTGGCGACCATGCTGATGGGTGATGCAGGCGAGCCGCTCGTCCTGCCGGAGCCCTGGTAGCTTCATCCGAGGATCCGATTGTCATGAGCGCGGGCGAGCGTTTCTACATCACCACGCCGATCTACTACGTCAACGACAGCCCGCATATCGGCCACGCCTATACCACGCTCGCCTGCGATGCCTTCGCGCGCTTCGCTCGGCTGGATGGCAAGCAGGTCTGGTTCCTGACCGGCACGGACGAGCACGGCCAGAAGGTCGAGAAGGCGGCGCAGGCGGCAGGCAAGGATCCCAAGGCGTTCACCGACGAGGTCAGCCAGCGCTTCCGCCACCTGGCAGACGCGATGGGCTTCTCCCATGACGACTTCATCCGCACGACGGAGGAGCGCCACTACCGCGCCGTGCAGCATCTGTGGAACGTGCTGGTCGAGAAGAACGAGATCTATCTCGGCAAGTATGCCGGCTGGTACTCCGTCCGCGACGAGGCCTTCTTCGACGAGAGCGAGATCACCGACGGCAAGGCTCCGACCGGTGCCCCGGTCGAATGGGTGGAGGAACCATCCTACTTCTTCCGCCTCTCAGCCTGGCAGGACCGGCTGCTGGCCTTCTACGACGCCAACCCCGACTTCATCCTGCCGCCGGCCCGCCGCAACGAGGTGGTGAGCTTCGTGAAGTCGAACCTGCGCGACCTCTCCGTCTCGCGGACCACGTTCAAATGGGGCGTGCCAGTCCCGAACGATCCCGACCATGTGATGTATGTCTGGCTGGACGCGCTGACCAACTACATCACGGCCCTGGGCTATCCCGACGACACGGAGGCCTGGCGGACGTTCTGGCCGGCCGATGTCCATGTCGTCGGCAAGGACATCCTGCGCTTCCACGCGATCTACTGGCCGGCCTTCCTGATGGCGGCCGACATTCCGCCGCCCCGGCGCGTGTTCGCCCATGGCTGGTGGACCAACGAGGGCCAGAAGATCTCGAAGTCGGTCGGCAACGTGATCGACCCGTTCCAGCTGATCGAGACCTTTGGCCTGGACCAGACCCGCTACTTCCTCCTGCGCGAGGTGCCGTTCGGGGCGGACGGCGATTTCAGCCGCGCCGCCATGGCGCGCCGGATGAACGCCGACCTCGCCAACGACTACGGCAACCTGAGCCTGCGCGTCCTGTCCTTCATCCAGAAGAACGCCGGTGCCGCCGTGCCGGCCAGAGGCGATCTGCAGGACGCGGACCATGCCCTGCTCGATGCCGCCGCCGGTCTCGTCGCCCGCGTGCGCAGCGAGATGGAGCTGCAGGCGCCGCACAAGGCGCTGGAGGCGATCTTCGCCGTCATCGCCGATGCCAACCGCTGGATCGACACGCAGGCACCCTGGACGCTGCGCAAGACCGATTCCACTCGGATGAACACGGTCCTCTGGGTGCTCGTCGAGACGATCCGGCGGATCGCGATCCTGACCCAGCCCTTCATGCCGGCTTCCTCGGCCAGGGTGCTGGACCAGCTGGCGGTGCCCGCGGATCATCGCCAGATCGCTGATGTAACCGATCCTGCCGCGGAACTGGTGCCAGGCACGCCGCTTCCCAAGCCGGAGGGCGTCTTCCCGAAGTGGCTGGAGCCGGCATGAGCCTGGTCGACACGCACTGCCACCTGGACTTCCCGCAGCTGGCCGACCAGCTGCCGGACGTGCTGGCGCGCGCCCGTGCGGCGGGGGTCACGCGGATGATCTCGATCGGGACCCGCCTGTCCGCCTGGGAGCGCGTGCACGAGATCGCGAAGGCCAATCCGGGCGTTTACTGCACGATCGGCATCCATCCGCACGAGGCCGGCAGGGAGGCCATCGGCGACATCCGCCCGCTCCTGGCCGTGGCGGACGATCCGCTCGTGGTCGGCATCGGCGAATCCGGGTTCGACTACTATTACGACAAGGCGCCGCGTGATGCGCAGCGCGTGTCCTTCCGCACCCATGTCCATGCCTGCCAGGAAAGCGGCCTGCCGCTGGTCGTCCATACGCGCGATGCCGACGACGACACGATGGATCTGCTCGAAGCGGCCATGGCCGAGAAGCGCTTTTCCGGCGTCGTCCACTGCTACTCCTCCTCGGCACGGCTGGCCGAGCGCGCGGTGACCATGGGCCTCCATCTCGGCATCGGCGGCATCGCCACCTTCCCGAAAAGCGAGGATATCCGCGCCACGATCCGGCGGATGCCGCTGGATGCCCTGATCCTCGAGACGGACGCGCCCTATCTCGCCCCGGCCCCGCACCGGGGGAAGACCAACGAGCCCGCCTTCGTCCGCCATGTCGCGGACAAGCTCGCCGAGGTGCTGGGGCTGACGGTGCCGGAAGTGGAGCGAGTCACGACGGCCAATGCCGAGCGGCTGTTCCCCAAGATCAAGGCGGCCGACGCGAGCATGCCGGCCGCATGAGGATCACGGTTCTTGGCTGCGGCACGTCGTCGGGCGTGCCGCAGATCGGCTGCCATTGTCCTGTCTGCCTGTCGGACGACCCGAAGAACAAGCGCCTGCGCAGCTCGATCCTGGTCGAGCGGGAGGGTACTGCGATCCTGTTCGACTGCGGTCCCGACATGCGCACGCAGCTCCTGGCGGCCGATGTCGGCCGCCTCGACGCGCTGGTCTTCACCCACGCCCATGCCGACCATACCCACGGAATCGACGACGTTCGCGGCATCAACAACAGCATGGACGCGGTCCTGCCGGCCTATGGCGACGCGCTCGTGCTGGAGCAGATCCGCGCCCGCTTCGACTACGCCTTCCATCCCGATCGCCACCCGAGCGGCGGCTTTTGGCGCCCGTCGCTGGATCCAAGGCCGTTCGATGGGCCGTTCGAGGTGGGCGCGCTGACCCTGGTCCCGTTCCGCCAACGCCATGGCCGCACCGACAGCTGGGGCTTCCGCATCGGTAACTTTGCCTACTCCACCGATGCTGACTGGCTGGACGAGCAGGCGTTCGCAACCCTTGCGGGCATCCGCTGGTGGATCGTCGACTGCCTGCGCGAGCGTCCGCACCCGACCCATGCCCATCTGGACCGCACGCTCGCCTGGATCGAGCGCGTGCGACCGGAGCGGACCTGGCTCACCCACATGAACCACGAGGTCGACTACGACAGCTGGTGCAGGAAGCTTCCGGCCCATGTCCGCCCGGCCTATGACGGGTTGGTGATCGACACGGAGCGGCCATGACCGAGCTCGAGCTGGAGGAAGGCTTCTACCTGCTGCCGCGCGGCACGCTGCCGTCGCTGGTGGTCTGCCTCGAGATGACCGAGCGCCCGCCGCCCCGCCACTGCAGGCCGCCGGATGGCGTCAGCCTCCGCCATGTCCACCAGCCCGACTTGGACTGGTATCGCGCCCTGTTCACGAAGGTGGGCGAGCCCTGGGTCTGGTATGGCCGCCGCCTTTTGACCGACGACCGGCTGCGCGCCGTCATCCACGACCCGAAGATCGAGGTCCGGGTCGTCGAGCACCATGGCAGCCCGGAAGGCCTGATGGAGCTCGACTTCCGCAAGGACGGCGAGGTCGAGCTCGCCTATTTCGGCTTAGCCGATGCGCTGATCGGCAGTGGTGCTGGCCGCTGGCTGATGGAGGAGGCGATCACCCAGGCCTTCCATGCACCCATCCGGCGCTTCTGGGTCCATACCTGCAACTGGGACCACAAGGCGGCGCTGGCCTTCTACCAGCGCTCCGGTTTCAAGCCCTACCGCTTCGCCCTGGACCTGGATCCCGACCCGCGGCTGACCGGGGTCCTGCCACGCTCTGCCGGGCCGCACGCACCGATCATCGAAGCCGGTTGATTCGTTAGACGGCCAATACGACGGCTTCTTCTTCGCCATGGCGCAACCCGCCCGATCGTTCGGGGCCGCGCCTGTTCGAGCTGGCCCACACCAGCCTCACCCCCGAACCCGCACAGCCGGCTGGACCACCATGTCTGGCCGGGCCCGCTGGAGCCGCTGGTCAAGGTCCGCCAAGCGCCATGGGCAACGGGCCGGAGCCAATGGGTCAGGTCTCGACCGGCGTGTCCGGCAAGGCGCCCCACTCGGACCAGGACCCGTCATAGATCGCCACGTCGTCCCGGCCGATCTCGTGGGCCGCCAGCGCCAGGACGGCTGCCGACACGCCCGATCCGCAGGTCGCCACGATCGGCCGGTGCAGGTCCAGGCCACTCTGGTCGATCCGCTGCCGCAGCTGATCCACCGGCTTCAGCCTTCCGTCCGCCGCGATCAGCTCGCCGAACGGCAGGTTGAGCGACCCGGGGATGTGCCCGGCCCGCAGGCCCGCCCGCGGCTCAGGCTCCCTGCCATGAAAGCGGCCGCTCGATCGGGCATCGACGACCTGGACCGAGCGGTCGGTGACGTTCTGGCGCATCCGGTCGAGACCGAAGAGCAGGGCAAGGCCCTGTCCCGCACGGAACTGGCGCGCCTGTGCCTCGACCGGACCCGCCTCCAGCGGCAGCCCGGCTGCCTTCCATGCCGCCAGCCCTCCGTCCAGCACGGCCACGTCCTGATGGCCGGCCATGCGGAACATCCACCATGCCCGCGCCGAGGCCAGGAACTTTTCGGCGTCGTAGACCACGATCCTGTCGTCGCTGCCGATGCCGAGCCGCCCGACCTGCTCCGCGAACTGTGCGGCCGACGGCATCATGTGCGGCAGGCCGGAACGCTTGTCCGCGATCTCGTCGATGTCGAAGAAGATCGCACCCGGGATGTGCCGTTCCAGGTACTCGGCCCGCGCATCACGGTTCTGGGTCGGCAGGTAGAAGGACGCATCCAGGACTCGGACGTTCGGGTCACGCAGATGCCCTGCCAGCCACTCGGCCGACACCAGGGCGGATGACGACATGGCTGCCTCGCTTTCTCAGCCCGGGATCCAGCTTGGAACGGGCAGGTTCTTCGACCGGAGGAAGTCTGGATTGTAGAGCTTGGACTGGTAGCGGGCACCACTGTCGCAAAGGATCGTCACGATGGTGTGGCCAGGCCCCATCTGCTCGGCCACCCGAATGGCCGCCGTCACGTTGATGGCCGACGAGCCGCCCAGGACCAGGCCTTCCTCCTGCGCCATCTCGAACAGGATCGGCAGCGCCTCCTCGTCCGTGATTTGCACGGCATCGTCGATGCGCGCATCCTCCAGGTTGCGTGTCACCCGGCCCTGGCCGATCCCCTCGGTGATCGAGCTGCCGCTGCTCTTGAGCTCGCCGGTCTTGATCCAGGCATAGAGGGCCGCCCCCATCGGGTCCGCCAGCACGATCCGCACGTCCGGCCGCTGCTCCTTCAGGTAGTCGGCCACGCCCGCCAGCGTCCCGCCAGTGCCGACGGCGCAGGTGAACGCGTCGACGCGTCCCTCCGTCTGGCGCCAGACCTCAGGGCCGGTCGTCTGGTAGTGGCCGCGGCGGTTGGCGATGTTGTCGAACTGGTTGGCCCAGAGGGCCCCTTGCGGATGGCTGGCGGCCAGCTCCTCGGCGAGCCGGCCCGACAGCTTCACATAGTTGTTCGGGTCCTTGTAGGGGACGGCCGGCACGGGGCGGAGCTCGGCACCGGCCAGCCGCAGCGCGTCCATCTTTTCCCGGCTCTGCGTCTCCGGGATGACGATCACCGTCTTGTAGCCGCGCGCCGAGGCGACATGCGCGAGGCCGATCCCGGTATTGCCGGCCGTACCCTCGACGATGATGCCGCCCTGGCGGATCAGGCCCTTTGCTTCCGCGTCCTCGATGATGGCCAGCGCCGCCCGGTCCTTGACCGAGCCCCCCGGGTTCATGAACTCGCACTTGCCGAGGATCTCGCAGCCGGTGCGTTCGGAGGCGAGCTTGAGGCGCACAAGCGGCGTGTTGCCGATCAAATCGGTGAAGCCGGAGCGGATGCCCGTCATTGGTCCTGTTCAATCCCGCAAAGAACGTCCGGCGAAGCTATGTTCGCTCGGACGCTGCGGCAAGCTAGGCACCGCGGCTGGGCTTGGCCGGCGCGAAGAAGCTGTGGCCGCCGAGCTCGAGCGTTTCGCGTGCATTGCGGGCGAGCCAGGCCGGCCGTGGCCGCCAGGACTCCCAGAACCACACCGCCCCCTTCGTCGGGTCGCGCCCACCCTGGAACAGCAGTTCCTCGGCCACAGCCTCCGCTTGATTCCAGGCGGCCGGCTCGCTCTTTGCCGCATTCAGGTCGCCGCATGCCCAGCCGAACTGGCACTTGCCGCCGCGGGTAGGCTGCACGACCACGTCGTGGATGCCGTCGGGAAATCCCTCGCTGTGCGCCCGGTTGAGCACGACCCAGCCGACCGCCCGCATCGCATCCGGGCTCTTGCCGCGGGCCTCGTGATACATGGTCAGCGCCAGGAAATATTCCGACTTCAACGTGGGCGGGGGCGGCACCGTGCCTGGTGGAACGGCCGCCGCCGCAGCCGGTGGTGCCTGCACCTGCCCCCCGGTCGCCGCCACGAAGCCGATGGCAGTCATGCCGATGGCGGCAGCAGCCAGCGCAATGTGGAACCTCAAGACGGTCCTCCCCCCGCAAGGTCGATCACCAAGTACTTGGTGAGTTCGGCCTGGACTGCCAGGCAGCCGAGGCGACGTTCATTGATCGTCATCTCGGGGCTGCATGACACACCTGCACCAACATGTGGTCGCCAAGTCTCGTTCCGCTGGTCGAGTGTGCTACTTGATGGGTAGTTCCGATATTGCCTGGATGATGATGACCGACCCCCTGCGCGCCTCGACCAACCTCTCGAAGCTGATGACGGCTTCGGCGGCGACCATCAATGCGCGGGTGGCACGCATGGCGGCCGATCCCGCCGCCATCGCCGGCGATCCTGAAACCCTGCGCATGGTCACCGAGAAGGTGAGCGCCATGAGCGAGTCGGCCGCCAAGGGATTCGCAGCCCTGCCGGCATGGGGAGCGGCCTGGCAGCGCTGGTGGTTGGCGCGCGCCTTCAGCTTCGGCCACGATGCCATGGTCCAGGCCGACCGGCGCCTGGTGGCCGACCTGAACAGGGTCGTGACCAGGACGTCCGCCAGCATGCAGACGCCGTTCCGGCGCCGTGCGGTGGCGAACGCCGCCCGCTTCAAGCCGTGATGTCGATCCTCGTCACCGCATAGGCATCGAGTTCCACCACTTCCCCTGCCACGGCATGGGCCGGCAGCGCGGCGGCATGCGGTTCCACGCAGGCCGCCTCGAACGTGGCTGCCTCGAGCGTCCATGAACGCTGGCCCGCAACCGGCTGGCCGGCGATCCGTACCTGCTGGCGGCGGCCGGTCAGGTTGGTGAGCCACAGCACAGTCGTCCGGCCGGAGCGTACCGCCAGCGCCTGCACGTCCTGCATGCTGCTGCTGCGCACCTCGACCAAGTCCTGACTTGCCAGTGCTGCGTGCCCGGTCAGCACATGCCATGAGGGCAGCACCTGTGCCCGCCGTTCCTCCACCCAAGGTTGCCCGTGGGGCTGGCGCGTCGCGACGATGCCGGACGGTCCGACGGCGGCTCCCAGGCAAAGCGTGTCGAGCCCGTGCGGCGCTGCGATCGCGATCAGCCCGGCATACCAGGCCGCCCCGAGGATAGCCCGGTCGCGTGGATCGACCCGCGCCATGGCAAGCCGCGTCTGCTGCGGGTTCTCCAGGGGCGCCTGCCCGTAGGGGTTGTGCCGCATCGAGATCGCGGTCGGGTACAGGACGTACGGCACTTGGCCGATGATCGCCTGCGTGGAGCGGATGATCGAGGGCAGGGCCTCCAGGCCCTCCGTCACCGAGACGTCGTCCCCGGCATGGACGGTCGGGAAGATCGCGTGGCCCAGGAAGTCGAACAGGCCGCCCGGCGGCCGCTTGCGGTTGAGCTCGGTGAAGCTGCCGAAGAACCCGCCGCCGATGGCAATGCCCGGGAAGGCCTGCCGGGCCTTCTCCGCCAACGCCTCGAACGACGGCGCCTTCGGCCAGACGCTGCCGGGCGGGGTCGACTTCAGGTCGGCAGCCGGCGAGAGCGCGATCCGCTGGAAGGCGACACCAGACCGCCGCACTGCCGTCGCGAGTAGGTCGATGTCGCGTTCCAGCACGCGCAGATCGTCGGTCGGGATCCCGTCGCTGTCGCGGCAGGGCAGCACCGCCTCCAGCAGCCGCTCCCCGGCACCGCCCAGCGCGCCGAAGGCTTCCAGCTGGCGGACCGTCGTATCGAGCGAGGCGGTCGTGACCCCGTCCAGGAGCGAGAAGCAGTGGACGCGGAACGGTGCTGTCCGCAGCAGGTCGGCATGGTCCAGGGCCAGCGGCGCCAGATGGGCGGGCACCACGAGCGCCAGCTTCGGCATGCGTCCCACGACCCGGTCGCCCAGTTCGACCTGGACAGGCTCGCCCGCCCCACCGGCGCCCACGGCCGGCAGGCTGCCGTTCACGGCGAGCGTGACCTTCAGGTCGAGCCTCTCCCCCTTCGACAGCGTGTAGGGCCAGGGCAGGGCCAGCGGCCGGATATAGGTCTTGTAGGAGGCGTCCATCCAGTTGCGCTGGTCCTCCATTTCATACGCATCGCCCTCCATGCGGCAGGTGACGCGCACGCCGGGGAAGACCTCGTGGGTCAGCGAACGGATGTCCTTGAACGGCTGCACGGGATCGATGATGTCGGGAAAGCGGCTCTCGGCTGTCGTTCCATCCACATGCTCGACCGTCACCGGCCGTCCCGCGATCCCCTCCACGCCGTGCAGGACGACGAAGCCCGCCCGGTTGGTGACGAAGTCGGTGAGCGCTTCGCCCCTGACGGCGAACGACAGCGTGCCGCCAGCATCGCCGGTGATCTCCGCCTCGTAGACCAGCGTCTGGTCCTGGCCGCTGCAGGTCGCCCGGTAGCTGACCGAGAAGCCGTCGGCCCGCTGGTCGACGGCCAGATCCTCGATCGCGGGGTTGAACGTGCCCCAGTTCCGGTCCCGGGTGATCATCGAGATCGCCCGGATCGCCTCGCGGCCGCCAAGCGTGATGTGACGCAGATTGCCGCCGTCAAGGGCGCAGCTCAACGGGCCGGCCCGCAGGATGACCGGATCCTGGACGGGCTCGTCCGTGCCGAACAGGGCGATGGCGCGGCTGGCGGTGCTGCTCATGGTTCTTCTCCCGTTCAACCCTTGACGGCACCGAGCGAGATGCCGCGCACGAGGTAGCGCTGCAAGAAGGCGACCGCGATGAAGATCGGCAGGCTGCCCATCACGCTCATCGCCGAGATCTTCGCCCAGAAGTTCGACTGCCCGCCGAAATAATGGGTCACCTGGACAGGGAACGTCGTGACGGCGTTGCGGGTGAGCACCAGGGCGAACAGGAACTCGTTCCAGGCGAACACGAAGGTGAACACGGCAGTCGCGAACAGGCCGGTACGCGCCAGCGGCAGCACGATCTTCGTGAACACCTGCAGGCGCGAGCAGCCATCCACCAGCGCCGACTCCTCGATCTCCCGCGGGATCTCCTGGAGGTAGCCGCGCATCATCCAGACCACGTAGGGCAGGTTGAAGGCGGTATAGAGGATGATCAGGCCCAGATAGGTGTCGACCAGCCCCAGCTTCACGTAGAGCAGGAAGATCGGGAACACGACCACGATCGGCGGCACCATGCGCTGGGAGAGGACCCAGATCGAGAAATGGTCGCCGCCGGTGCGAAAGCGCGCGATTGCATAGGCGCACATCGTGCCGATCAGCATGGCGGCGAAGGTCGAGACCGAGGCTACCACCAGGCTGTTCCAGATCGTCCGCACGTCGCCGTCGCGGAACAGGACGGTATAGTTGCTGAACTGGATGCTGGCTGGCCACCAGACCGGCGGCGAGGCGAAGATCTCGTCCGGCGTCTTGAAGGAGATCGTGAACAGCCAGTAGATCGGGAACAGGAACAGCGCCGTGACCAGCAGGGCGGCGAGAAAGCGCAGCGTCGTCTTCACCTTGCGATCTCCACGCGCTTGAGCGCCGTCATCACGATGATGCTCAGGATCACGATGATCACGAACGCCATGGCCGCCGTGTAGCTGGTCTCGAACTGCTGGAAGCCCTGGACATAGGCATAGATCGAGATCGTCTCGGTCCGGGTACCTGGGCCGCCCCGGGTCAGCGCCCAGATCACGTCGAAGATCCGGAACAGGTCCAGGCCGCGGATCAGCAGGGCGATCACGATGACCGGCCGGATCACCGGCAGGGTGATCGACCAGAGCGTCCGCCAGAAGCCGGCCCCGTCGATCCGGGCGGCCTCGCCGAGCGAGGGGTCCACATTGGTCAGGGAGGCGAACAGCAACAGGAACATGAACGGCGTCCACTGCCAGATCTCGGCGATCAGGATGGCGGCATAGACGAAGTTCGGATCGTTCAGCCACAGGATCGTCACGGGCTTGCCCGCGAACCAGGAGACCACCTGGTTGATCGGGCCGAACCGGTTGTCGAACAGGAGCCGCCAGGCAGCACCGGCCACGATCGGCGAGATCACCGTCGGCATGACCAGCAGCGCCACGAAGATCGGCCGCCCCGGCAGGTTCTCTAGGAACAGGAGCGCCAGCAGCAGGCCCAGGATGAGTTCCAGCGGCAGGGCGATTGCGGTGAACATCAGCGTATGGCCGATGGCTTCCCAAAAGCGCAGGTCGGTCAGGAGCCGCTGATAGTTCATCAGCCCATGAAAGCTCGTATCCTCGTCGATCATCGAAATGTTCTGCACGCTGACCAGCAGCATCCAGACGAGCGGGAACAGCGCGATGAGAAGGATCACGAGCACGGCGGGCGCGATCATCGCATAGCCGAAATGGCGGTCGTGGCGGTGGACGGGTGCGTGGGTCATCGAAGCTCCGCGAGCCGGCGGTCGCGACTGAAGGCGAGAAAGACCATGGCGACCGCGAGCAGCCCGCCCAGCGTCAGGAAGACGGCGGTCCAGACCGGCGGCGCTGCGGTGGCAGCGACCTGTCCGGTCAGGACCTGGAGCAGGGCGGCACCGCCGAAGCAGGCGCCGTTGAGCAGGGTGAGGCCGCGGCCCATTTCGTGCGGCGCGAAGAACCGCCGGCCCTGCGCCATGACCATGTTGAACACGCTGCCAAAGCAGCCGATCAGCACGAGCGCCACGCTCGCCGTGGCCAGGTTCTCGGTCACCGTCAGCGTGGCGAGGGCCAGCAGCGTCACGCAGGACCCGGCCAGCACCGGCAGCTTGCGCCGGTCCGTGCGCCGCTCCACGCTCGCATAGAGCAGGGGCCCGGCGACCATGCCGAGCGACATCAGGAACAGCACGTTGCCGCGCTCGATCGCGTCCAGCCCGAACAGTTCGGCCAGATAGGGACCGCCCCACAGGCCGCGCATCGTCACCATGACGCCGTAGCCGATCAGCGCCATCGGCATGAGCGGCCAGAGATCGCCGTTGCGCGCCACCTTGAACGTGCCGATCAGCGCGCGGAGCGGATGCTCGCCCGAGGCCGGAGCGGGACTGCCGTCGCGCGTGTCCTGGACGTAGAGCCAGACCAGGACGGCCGCCAGCGCCACGATCGCCGCGACGATCACCAGGGCCAGGCGCCAGCCGAGCAGGCCGGAGAGCCACGCCAGGGGTGCCGTGCCCATCAGGTTGCCGAGGCTGCCGAGTGCCAGGACCAGCGAGGCCAGGCTGGCAAAGCGCGCCGGGTCGTACCAGCGCGTGAGCAGGACCAGCGTGCCCATGTAGACCGGAGCGCAGCCGATCCCGATCACCACCTGGGCGAGGATGCCGACCTGCAGGTTCGGTGCGACCGCCAGCAGGAGCGCGCCGGCGGCGGCGACCAGCACCATCGGCGCCACCAGACGCCGGATTCCGTACTTGTCGAGCGCGATCCCGACCGGGATCTGCATCACCGCGAACGCGATGAACCACACGCTGGACAAAAAGCCGAGGTCCTGGGGCGTCAGCGCCAGGTCGCGCGAAATCTCCGGCGCGATGACCGCAAGCGACGTCCGGAAGAACTGGCTGAGGATATAGGCGAGCGACAGGGCCGCGAGGCTCGCCAGGGGCTGCGACATGAAGCGTTCCGAAAGAGGCGCGACCGACAGGCAAGCGCGCCGCCCGGCCTCGAGGACCGGGCCGGGCGGCGCGCCATCGTCAGGCCTTTGGCGGGTAGGCGTTGGGCTTGGACGCCCAGTCGGCGTAGGCGGCCTTCTGCTTGTCGACCCCGATCCGCTCGGTGATCGTGTCCCACTGCGCCGCCACGTCGTCCAGGATTGCCTTGGGATCTTCACCCGACCACAGGCGCGAGATGCCCTGGCGGATCGCCTCCTCGTACTTGTCGGTCTGCAGGATCGACAGGTCGAGGATGCCGGTGTTGGCCGCCTCCTGCAGGGCCGCCAGATATTGCGGCGCCTCGGGCCAGCGGCTCTTGTAGGTCTCGTCGGTGAAGTGGCCTTCCCGGAACGGATCGCGCAGCGCGTAGGGAAGCTGCACGCGCTCCAGCGAGATCTCGCGCGAGTTCATCCACTGGATGAACAGGTAGGCCGCCTCCTTGTTGGCCGAGGAGGCCGACACGGACAGGGCGAAGCCACCCGCCAGTTCCGGATGTCCGCCGGGGGTGACGGCATAGCCGACCTTGCCGGCGATCGTGCTCTTCGGCACCCAGCTGAGCGCCGCCTCGTCCGTCCCATAGCCCGCCGCCCAGCGCCCGTAGGGCGGCCAGGAGATGGTCATCGCCGTATCGCCCTGAAGGAACGCAGCCAGGTTCTCGACGAAGCCGAAGCTCTCCACGCCCGGCGGCATCCACTTGTTCTCAGCGACCCAGTCAGTGAAGGTCTTCACGCCCGGCGGCGTGTTGACCGTGGCCTTCATGGTCTCCGCGTCGAAGAACACGCCGCCCTCGTTGCGGAAACGCTCCTGGAACATCCACTGGCCCTGCGCCGGGTCACGGATGAAGGCTGCACCATAGGGCTTGCCGCCGGTCACCTCGGTGATCAGCGCGCCAACCTCGTCGAACTCCTTCCAGGTCTTGGGCGGGATCGGCAGGTCGTAGCCGTGCTTGGCCTTGAACGCCTCCTGGATCTTGGGATCGCCCAGGACGTCCGTGCGGTAGTAGAGGATGAAGACGTCGCCGTCGTCGGGAAGGCCGTAGATCTTGCCTTCCACCTTCATCTGGTTGTCGCGGTAGACCGGCGCGATGTCCTGCAGTTCCTCGCCGTAACCGAACTTTTCGACATAGGAGTCGAGCGGCTCCAGCGCGCCCGCGCGCACGAGGTCGGGCATCCAGGCCGGCATGACGTTCAGCGCATCGTAGGCGCCGGTTCCTGCCCGGTGCTCCTGCAGGATCTTGGTGAATACTTCCGCGGTGGGCACCTCCACCACGTTCACCTTGATCCCGGTTTCATTCTCCCATTGCGGCCCGCTGAAGTTCAGGGGATCGAGCGCCTGCAGCCCAGCTTCCCAGACGATCGTCACCGTGCTGCCCGCATACTGCTTGGCGGCCTCGACGGCCCCCTTCGCACCGGACGTGGCGGCGAAGGATGGGCGGGCGATGGCGGCGAGTGCCCCTGCCATCGCGGTGGCTTCAAGGAATCGACGTCGTTGCATCATTTTGTTCTGCCTCCCTGCAAATGCGATCCGGCGTGACCGCCGGACCCTCGGCCTCAAATCACGCCAGCATCGACTTCACCTGGGCGAGCTTCGCCTCGAACCGGGGATCCTGCAGGACCTCGCGGTTCACCACGTTCTTGGGCTTCTCGCCGTTCAGGATCGCCTGGGCCGCCGCCACGTCGCCCGCACCGTTTCCGGCAAAGCACTGGTCGGTCCAGCAAAGGGCGTGCGGCGACACGATCACGTTGTCGAGCGTAAGGATCGGCTCGTCGGCCGGCACCGGCTCCACCTCGAACACGTCCAGCCCTGCACCTGCGATCGTGCCGTCCACCAGCGCCTGGTAGAGCGCCTTCTGGTCCACCGTGGGACCGCGCGACGTGTTGATGAGATAGGCGCTGGGCTTCATCAGCTTGAGCGCCCGCTCGTTGACGATGTGGTAGGTCGCATCGGACAGCGGCACCGAGACCGACAGATAGTCCGAACGCTGGAACAATTCTTCGAAGCCCACCAGCTCGACCCCCAGCTCCTTGGCCACCTCCGGCTTGGCATAGGGGTCGTGGGCGATCAGCTTCATCTCGAAGGGCTTGAGCAGCCGGATGGCTTCTGCGCCGATATTGCCGATGCCGAGCTGCCCGAAGGTCCGCCCGACGATGCCCATGCCCATATGGGCCGAGCGGTCGTTCCAGCGCCCCTCGCGGGTCATCTTGTCCTTGATGTAGAGCTTCTGCGAGAGTGCGAGCACGAAGGTGACGATCGACACCGCGACCGGCCGCCGGATGCCGTCCGGCGTGATCACCAGCGCGATTCCGGCTGCTGTGCAGGCCGGCACGTCCACGCTGTCATAGCCCACGCCGAACCGGCAGACGGCTGCCAGCCTGCCGTCCTTGGGCACGCTGGCTCCAGTGAACTTCGGCACCAGCAGGATCAGGACGTCATAGCCTTCCAGCCCCTCGGCCGGCATCACCCC
>NZ_DATAGQ010000074.1:0-7362 GCF_036263595.1 Geminicoccus sp.
CCCAAGGTCATCCTGGTTGCCGTCGCGCGCAAGCTCTTGGTCTACGCGCATGCGGTCGTACGGACACAAACGCCGTTCCATCCCGGGACACCCAGCCCGTCACCCGCTTGACCGCAGCACGGTATCTCCGGGGGATCGGGCCTATGGCCCGACGGCGCCAAGGAGATCCTTGGCCTATGGCTGGAGCAAAATGAGGGCGCCAAGTTCTGGCTCCGCGTCATGAACGAGTTGCGCAACCGTGGCGTCGAGGACGTGCTGATCGCGGTCGTCGATGGCCTCAAAGGCTTCCCGAGGCAATCCTGGCGGTGTTCCCGGACGCCACGGTGCAGACCTGCATCGTCCACCTGCTCCGGCACAGCCTGGACTTGTTCGTTGGGCTTACGCGGTCCCACCGGGACCACGGTCCCTCCTCACCTTACAAGGACCGCAAAGCCGTGGCGGCAGCGCTCAAGGACATCTACCGGTCGGTCGATGCCGCCGCCGGCGAGGCGGCACTTGCCACCTTCGACGAAGGCTTGTGGGGCCGCCGCTACCCAGCGATCGGCCAGAGCTGGCGGCGTGCCTGGACCGAGGTGGTGCCGTTCTACGCCTTCCCCAGCGACGTCCACCGGATCTTGTACACCACGAACGCCATCGAGGCCTTGAACGCCAAGCTGCGCCGGGCGGTCCGGGCCAGGGGCCACTTCCCGACCGACGAGGCCGCCATGAAGCTGCTGTTCCTAGTCTTGAACCGGGCAGAGCGGGAGTGGAAGATGCCGCCTCGCGAGTGGAGCATGTCAGCTTCGCTGACATCACTCCGTGGGATCGGCCAAAGGCCGATGGCGAAGGCTCAGTTCGCCGTCCTGTTCGGCGAGCGCTTCACCAGAGCTTATGGCCGGTTGATGGGTAACCGCCCCCCACCGCACGAAATTTCAGACGGTCCTGAGCAGGTCCTCTCCACCTGCTGTCCCGTTCTGAACTATCCCGAACCGACCGAGCAACTGTGCGTCAAGCTCAAGACCCTGCTCCTCCGAGACCGCGACATCGACCAACTCCACTGATCGGATACCTACTCTCGATCCTGACGGCCACCTTCGCCACCGCGACCCGCTCTGCACGTGGTGAGAATGCTTTGGCCACTGGACTGCAACCCGTTTGAACCGGACAGGGTCGTCAGCCGATAAGGCATAGGCATACGCCTATGGATAAGATCATGGCTTCCGATCCGAACGGACCTCCGCCACGCGTCGAGGTAATCTGGTCGGTGCAGCGCCAACGCCGGTTCTCGACCGCCCAGAAGATGCGCTTGGTCGAGGAGAGCATGCAGCCCGGCATGAGCGTGTCGCTGGTCGCTCGCCAAGCCGGCATCTCGCCCAGCATGCTGTTCAACTGGCGGCGCCGGATGCTGGAAGGTGGCTTCGAAGCCGTGCAGGCCGATGAGCCGGTGGTCGGCCAGACCCAGGTACGGGATCTCGAGGAGCGGGTCCGTGAACTGGAGCGTCTGTTGGGCCGGAAGACCCTGGAGGTGGAAATCCTTAATGGCGCGCTCGATGCCGCACGGGCAAAAAACCGATGTCGCTGCTGCCGTTGTGGAGCGTGCGCAGGGACGGTTCGCGATGACCACCATCGCCAGCACGCTGGGTGTTGCCCGCTCCAACCTGGTCGAGCGCCTGGCACGCACGTCCAAGCCGCGCGGGCGCTACCATAAGGTCGAAGACAGCTGCCTTTTGCCGCTGATCCGCTAACTGGTCGATGAGCACCCGTCCTATGGCTACCGGCGCATCACTGCGCTCCTGAACCGTCGCTTCCAGGGACAGGAACTGCCAAAGGTCAACGCCAAGCGCGTGCTGCATCCTGCAAAACCATGTCTCGTCCTGCAGCGCCATACCGGCCGCCAGATCGGTCGGACCCATGACGGCATGGTCATCGCGCTGACCTCCAACATCCGTTGGTGCTCCGACCATTTCGAGCTGACCTGCCGGAGCGGCGAGATCGTCCGCATCCTGTTTGCGATCGACGCCTGTGACCGCAAGATCGTCGCCCCGCGGCCGTCTCCTGACGGCCGTCCCTGTGGGATTGGATCGATCGCCTTCTGCGATCGATGGTCGGCCACGACAGCTGGCATTTCTGGCGAAATGGTCCAGGACCTCATGGTCGCCTGTGTAGAGAGGCGCTTTGGCAGTCCGAAGGCATCGCATCCGGTGGAATGGCTGTCGGACAATCGATCGACAGAAGCCGATTGATCCAGTATTAGGTAGCAAACACACCTCGTGCCGAATGCCCAAAGTGTGTCCTGTCTGCCACAGTGCCTCTCACCAAGGGGAGGCTATGATGGGCGACGGTTTCGCGATCTCAGCGCTGGTGCGTAAGCGTGCGGACCTGGCAGGCGAGATCGAAGCGGGGGAGGCCAGGCTGCGCGTGCTACGCGCCAGCCTCGCCCATGTAGACGCCACAATCCGGCTGTTCAGCCCAACCTACCCCATCGCAGCCATCAGCCCGAAGAAGCCACGGCCTAAGCAACCACTAGTGTTCGGCAGAGGCGATCTGGCCCGCTCCATCCTCGACATCCTCAGGACGGCACAAGAGCCGATGACGGTAGCGCAGATCGCCGCTGCCACCATGCGCCAGCTTGGCTTGCCCGACGATCTAGGCGCTCGGGAGTTCCTGGAGAGCCGCGTGGACAAGGCGGTGCGGCGGCAGGCTGATCAGGGGCTGATGCAGAAGGTGCAGCTCGGCCCGCGTGCCGTGGGGTGGGCTATTGCTCGGGTAGGCGAAGGATGAATTTGCAAAGGGGCAGGTGCCATCCTAGGTTTATGCACAGGTTCCTCACAGCTACATCCCCAGCATTCTTGGCGTTTCCTCGCGGTCGTTGTTTCTTCTGCTCATGGCAGAAGCTAGGTTTCCAGCAGGGGGAACGAGCGAGGTTATGATGATAGGCGGCATAAAAGAATTATACTTTTCGCGCCATCATCTAATTAGAGATTTAGTAGGTAATGTAGCCCCACTAAGCGCGTTCCTGCTGGTATATTCAATATTCGATCATAATGCTCAGAGATTAGCTAAGGAAATTTTTACTTCCTATATAATTAACATGTCTTTCTGGGCATTCATCTTATGCGCCAGCACTTACGTACTCAGCGGATATTTTATAGGCTCGTTGGCAAATTTTGGCGGTAATTTTATAAACAGGATGCTGAGGTATGTCCCCCGATTTGGGGAGAAGTGTTCATACCCATACTGGTACAAGAAGGATGCTAAGGACATTGATGATCTTTATCTTAAGATTTTCCCTGATCATCAATATCTAAGCAGTGGGGCCGCAGTGTCTCCAACCGACAAGGTTAATGCTCTCAAAGAGTATTTTCGTAGATATAACCCTGATGGCTATAGTGAGACATACCGACAGTATATCAAGATAGATATCGTGCGTGCAGCCATGCTGTATCCGATTATTTATTTGGCTGTTCAATTCATTTTAGCTTTGCGTGATTTTGGTAGTTGGAGCAGTTCTTATAACGGATGGCTAATATCGATATCTTTCCTGTCTCTAGGCGTTGCTTTTGTCGAACTGCCGAGACGCATACAGAAATTTGTAAGAACAGAGTATTTTTTTATCATTGCAAGTGCTCGTTTTAAGGAAGATAGCGATACGCTACCAGCTTGATCAAACAGCCCGCTGCCAATACCCACACCAGTTGCGGCTCTTGCCGTGGCTCAGCGCACCAACCGTAGCCCGCTCCAACTGCACGCCGTTGCTCTCCCGGCGCATGTCCTCGCGCCATGCCATCTCGCCGGCATAGAAGCGCAAGTAAGGGCCAGAGATATGATGATGCTGCCCATACTCGGCCCGACGGAGACGGCTGAAAAACGACTCTGCCTGATTGGTGCAGGAGCCTTCGTCTGAGAACGCAACCAGATGGTTGATGCGCTTCATGGCGAAGCGAGCATGCAGCGCGTCCCATGACGCCGCTTCGTCGGCATGCACGGTCGAGCCAGCCTGCACGCGACGGGCGATGGTGGGCACCGCCTCTTCCTCGCTGCGAACCACGAACGGCAGCGTGCGGCCGTTGCGCTCCCGCATGACGACCACCACGCGACGCTTGCCGGTCTGGTGCTGGGCCAAGCGACGGTCCTTGCGATCCGCCTTCCTGTTCGCCTGCCGGATGCTGCCGCCGACGTAGCAGCCGTCGATCTCGACCTCACCAGCCGGCCGGTAGCGATCCTGGTCAGCGCTCATGCTCTCGCGCAGCTTGTGGGCCAGCACGAACGCGGTCTTGGCTTGCACGTCCAGATCACGGCCAAGCTGCAAGGCGCTCAAGCCCTTCACCGCATTCACGCTGATCGCGATGGCGAGCAGGTAGGTGCGGATCGGCAGCTTGCGGCTGGCGAAGATGGTGGAGGACGTGACGGTGAACTGGTGCAGGCATGCCTTGCACTTGAAGATGCGGCGCGTCTTGAACTCGTAGCAGGCCACGCACTCACAGCGCGGGCAGACGGCCTCGCCCTTGGTGTCCTGCCAACGAAGCTTGCGGAACACGTCATAGGCTTCCTCGTCGGTCATCCGTGCCACGCGCACCAGCGAAAGGGTGCGGGCTGCGGCGGAGAGGAGGAAGTGTTGAGCCATGGACTGATGCCGTATGCGGTAACTTTCTGTCACATATGATAACAGAAGGCACTGCCTTGGCAAGAACTATTTATCAGATATGATATCTACATCCCGCATAGGAGATGTCGATGAGTACGGAAGATGTTTGGGCGCTGAAGGCGCGTAGCATCCTGAAGGCCGAACTGAAGCGTCAGGATGTGAGTTATCAACAGCTTGTTTCCAAGCTGGCCGAGATTGGCGTTGAGGAGACACCTGCCTCAATTGCAAACAAGATAAGCCGGGGCAAATTCACCGCAGCTTTTCTGCTGCAATGTCTTGAGGTGATCGGATGCGTCACGCTGCGATTGCGGGAGCCATCCTAGCTACGCTTATCTTCGGTATCGTATTAGGGTTCGTATCTGCGCTTCGCTTACAGGATGCAGAGACTAAATATGGCCCTGGGATCACCGAATCCAGCGAGGCTGTAGCACGCCAGACCAATAGGGAAGCAGGCCGCAAACAAGGCATACCCCCGCCAAACCCTAACATGCCCATAAGAGTCGAAGAGGCCGAACGAGTAAGTCAGGCCGAGTGCTCCGACAGCCAGGATTGCCGTACCGAGCAACGCGACTACCAAGATCTGCGTGCCCAGTGGAAGGCGGCCGACGCCGCCTACGGGCAATACTTTCTTGCATTTCTCAATCTTGCGCTCACTGCTTTCGGAGTGATAGCTGCGGTCTTCGGCACTGCCGGCCTCATATATAGCTTGTTCTTGACCCGCCGGGCTACGAATGCCGCCGAAGATGCCGTCAGGGTCACTCAGGACACCGGCGAGCGCCAAATTCGTGCTTATGTGGGGGTTTCTCAATGCGCATGGGTCAAACAACCCAACCCTGGTGTTTTCGCTGCAAAAGTAGTTTTCAGGAACTTCGGTCAATCCCCAGCATACGAAGTTAAAGCGTATGTCAGATGCACCTTCTTCCCTATGGGTGAACAGGCGAGCTGGGATTACGAGATCCCCGAACACGTCCCCCCTTGCATTATATATCCTGGAGACTTTGCGGAGAGCGAAGTTGGTTTTGAAATGGCGGATGATGTTTACGTCAAGATGATAGCCTCTTCGACCCCTGTTATTTTTTACTTCTATGGCGCTATCACATATAGAGACGCCTTCAAGATAAGTCGAAAGACTAACTTCCGATATGAGTGGCTGCCCAATCAAGGGGAACGCGCCAAGCAATTTAGGCTGTCCCAAGGTGGCAATGAGGCCAACTAGGGCCAACAACCATCCAGGTCCACAGCTTCGGCACCACTCAAGCATGCTCACCGCCCAACGCGCGGGCGGCCTGCGCGGCGCGCCCGCGCGCATAGGTGCATTTGCTACCTAAGGCCGGATTGATCCGCTTCCTGAAAGGACGACGGTCAGGAGACCGTCGAGGGGCAGCGCCTACATCGCCAGGGAGACCCGTAACACGGCCACTGCCCTCGGCCAGCGCTTGTGCTTCACGCCCGTCCGCTCCCCACAAAGCAACGGCATCGCCGAGGCCTTCGTAAAGACCTTCCGCCGCCACTATCTGCGGCTCTCGATCCTGCCAGATCCCAACACCATCATCCGTCTGCTGCCGGCTTGGATGGACGACTACAACACCATCCACCCACACTCGGCGCTGCGCTTCCATTCGCCTGCTGAGTTCCGCAAACTCAGTGCCTACCCAACTCAGACCCTGTCCGCTCAAACGGGGTGCACTCCAGCCACGCATCACGGCGCACCAAGCCAGAAGATATCGCTGTCATTTCATCAAGATCTCCAACGAGGGCGCCACTGTTTCGACAAGAGCCTCAGCCGGCCTTTAGGAGGTGGAGACACAGCTGGACGCTAATTGACCATTAGCACATGCCATCTCAGCCACCCGCAGCACTGCCAACGTGATGTCCCGCCACCGATGGACCCGACTGCAGCTGAAGATACACGATCCACGTGTTACAGTTGGCGGCCGGCCATGCGTGACCTCAGGCTGCGCGCTCGTCATTGTAGCAGATGTCGTCAGACCAAGATCCAGCAAGCTTCCCCGGCAGGCAGCGGAGCATCGAGCCAGACGCAGTCGCCGGTTCGAGTCCGACGGCAGCCGACCCGGGGGCAGTCGATAGGTTGGCTGCTGCCCTCGCCAGTCATTCCTAAGGATCTGTGGACAGGTGACCGAGGACATCGAGGAAAAGTCGACGCCGCAACCACCGGCCGTCCTTTACCAGCCGCACGGGACCCTCTCGGAAACCAAGGCCGTGATACCCGAACAAGATGATACCTGTCATTGTATCGGCCACGGAATGTGACCATCCGGCCGGTGCACCGACAGCGCCGAAGCTGCGTCCAAACCAGCTGCAACTGACGGGGGTACGCCGTGATGCGTTGGGACTGAGCGAGGCGTACCGAACCTGGTACATGACCTTGAAGATGGTGCGGGCGGAGGGTTTCGAACCCCCGACATCGACGGTGTAAGCGTCGCGCTCTACCACTGAGCTACACCCGCGCGTACCCGCCTGTAAGCGGACGTGGCCCGAAGTTCAAGTGACGGTACAAGGCTGCTCGTGTTCCCAATGAAGCTCCACAAACCGAGCGGCATGGCGTTGACAGTTCCGCCGCACCCCACTAATCAGCCGCCACGACGCGGGGATGTAGCTCAGTTGGTTAGAGTGCCGGCCTGTCACGCCGGAGGTCGCGGGTTCAAGTCCCGTCATCCTCGCCATCTCACGTCGCTGCTACTACCTCCACGGCCACCCGAAAAACCTCCTCTCTGCGT
>NZ_DATAGQ010000075.1:0-22696 GCF_036263595.1 Geminicoccus sp.
CCGCAGAACGGTCCTGGGCGCGGCCCTGGCCGTTGCCGCCGCCTTCCATCTGGTGGCCCCGGCGCGTGCCGCCGAACTCGAGCAGACCTCGATCACCCTGGGCGTGGGCGGCAAGCCCCTGCTCTACTACCTCCCGCTGACGATTGCCGAGCAGAAAGGCTTCTTCAAGGAGGAGGGTCTCGACGTCACGATCAACGATTTCGGGGGTGGTGCGAAGTCGCTGCAGGCGCTGATCGGTGGCTCGGTCGATGTGGTGGCCGGTGCCTACGAGCACACCATCCGCATGCAGGCCAAGGGACAGGACATCAAGGCCGTCATCGAGCTCGGCCGTTTCCCGGGCATCGTGCTGGCCGTGAAGAAGGAGCTGGCGGGCGAGATCAAGTCGCCAGCCGATCTCGTCGGTCGCAACGTGGGTGTGACCGCACCTGGTTCGTCGACGAACTTCTTCGTCAACTACCTCATGGCCAAAGCCGGGGCGGATCCGGCGCAGGCGGCCTTCATCGGGGTAGGTGCCGGCCTGAGTGCTGTCGCGTCGATGCAGCAGGGCGAGGTCGAGGCCATCGTCAATCTCGATCCGGTGATCTCCAAGCTGGAAGCCGACGACACCATCGTGATCCTGGCTGATGCACGCACGGAGTCCGGGACGAAGGAGATCTTCGGCGGCTCCAACCCGGCGGCGGTTCTATACCTGAAGAACGATTTCATCGAGGCCAACCCGAACACGGTCCAGGCACTCGTCACCGCGTTTAAGAGGGCACTGGACTGGCTGGCGACGGCTACCCCGAAGGACGTCGCGGCCACGGTGCCCGAAGCTTATTACCTCGGCGACAAGGACCTTTATCTGCGGGCGGTTGCTGCCAGCAAGGAGACCTACAGCCGGACCGGCATCATCCCGCCGCAGGGCATGCAGAGCGCCTATAACATGCTCAGTCAGTTCGATCCGGAACTGGCCAGTGCCAAGATCGACCTGAGCGCGACCTTCACCGATCGATTTGTCGAGGCGGCGGGAGGCTAGGGATCAGCCCCTCTCATGAAAGACCCATTTGATAGGCCACCCTCTTGGGGATCGCGGCCGTCTGGAGCGTGGCGAATATGGTGCGATGAACGGTGTTGACGGTGCGCAGGGCCGGAATCGGCTGGAGCACGCGCCAGAAGGGGCATCATCGAAACAGGTGAATGATGCCGAGAAGGTCGCTGCCCTTGAGCTCAGTCGAGCTGGACGCCAGACGTCTGGATGATAGGCGCCCACTTGGTAAGCTCGGTCTTGAGGTAGGTCGCGAGTTCCTCAGGTGTCGAGCCGACCGCGGTCACGCTCAGCTCCTTGAGCCTTGTGGCGGCCTCGGGATCCTTGACCGCTGCCAATGCCGCACCATGCAGCCGCCGGATGATCGACTGAGGCGTGCCGGCCGGGGCGAAGAGGGCATTCCAGGAATAGATCTCGTATCCGGGCAAGGTCTCATCGACGGCCGGCAGTTCCAGGATCGTGGGCGCACGCTCCTTGCTGGTGACGCCAAGGCCGCGCAGCGTGCCGGCCCGGATATGTTCCAGCGACGGCGGCAGGTTGTCGAACATGATCGGCACGTGGCCACCCATGACGTCGACCAGTGCCGGCCCCGCCCCCTTGTAGGGCACATGGAACATGTCGACCCCGGCCATGCTCTTGAACATTTCGCCCGAGAGGTGGGAGGGGGTGCCGTTGCCTGCGGACGCATAGCTGTATTCGCCTGGGTTGGCCTTGAGCAGGTCGATCAGCTCCTGGACGTTGTTGGCGGCAACGGCGGGATGCACGACCAGCACGCTGGGGAAGCGGGCCAACAATGAGATCGGGGTGAAGTCCCGCACGGGGTCATAGGGAATCGTCTTGTAGAGCAGCGGATTGAGCGCGTGCGTCGCCACCGTCGCCATCAGGATCGTGTAGCCGTCGGGCACGGCCCTGGCCACGGCGGCCGACCCGATGGTGCCGCCGGCCCCACCACGATTCTCGACCATGATCTGCTGGCCCAGATGACCGGTCATCTCCTGGGCGATGAGGCGTGCCACGAGATCAGTCGATCCCCCGGCGGAGAATGGCACAACGAGTGTCACGGGCCGGCTCGGATACGGAGCTTGAGCCTCGGCTGGTGCCGGCACCCAGCCGCCGGACACCATCAGCGTACCAAGCCCCAGCACCGCACGCCGGCGCAGGATAGAACGTGACGCTGACATAGCGACTCCTGGTTATGTGTGCCGCCCCACTCAACGGAGGTGACAGGACGGCGTCACCTTCCGCACACCGTACCACCTGCACCCCAGTGGCCCAGCCGTATCGCCGCCCTGCCTTGCCATGTCGGTCCTTGTGGCTGGGTCTGGCAGAATATTTCGAAGAATAGGTGGAGGTGGCTTGAAGCAGACTGTTGCCCGTTAGGCCGACATCAAGATAGCGCTCCGATGAGCCCCCACTGTATTACCTGTGTTGGTCGATGACTATGGCTTGCCCTTACCGCAAGTGTACATGTCACCTTCCTTGAGCATGAACTTTATATCTCCCTGCGTAATCTTGAACTCACCCGCAGTGATATGGCAGACCATGTCGTGGTCCATTGGCTTTTCTGGAATAGCTGCTCCAGGCTGAAACACGACATCCCGTAGCATGAGGGTCTTGTAGGCGGAGATCATCGAGTCCTGCGTGCCGAGCTCCACCACCCGAACACCGGGAGCAGTCTCCTCGCCTTCATCTGGGGCGTACGTCCTGGCGAGTGCTGGTGTCGTCAAGGAGATCAAGGGCGTGGTGGTGGCAACCGTCAGACCGAGCGCCATCGTCGTCCTGCGCCTCATGTCTTCCTCCCAGATGCGCAAAAGCACACGCAGGCTAGTAGATTGTCAACCAATTGGGCCTGCCCGGGCGCTGAAGGTCGTCCCGGCGGACATTATGTGGGTCCGGCATGTTCTCCATTGGTTTGAAGAACACTCAATCAGCCAGTTGGACGCTCGCCATGGAGACTGGCGCGAAAGCCCGAGGTTCGTAGCTTGGCGGTAGAACGTGGCGGATCGGCGGGTGCCTGTGGGGTGTGACAGCTGCCCAATCCACTGTCTGTCGAGGTGAGATCGGCGGTGTCGTCCCCTCGATGCCGGTCAGCCGGCGAGTTGATCAGCCCTTCGCAGGTTCATGGCCGTGCAGAGCAGCCAGAGCTGGCAGCGGTTGCGGATCAGGCCGCGGTAGCGCACGTGCTGGTACAGGTAGCGGCGCTTCATGGTGCCGAAGATCTTCAAGGGTCTGGCCGCGCAGCGGCGTGATCGCGAGGTTCATCCACTTGTGCCAGCTCGGCTGGCGCTTGGCTTGATGCCGGCGGTGCACGATCCGGTCGGTGATGCCGATCTCGGCCAGGGCCTCCCGTCTTTCCAGCGACTCGTAGGCCTTGTCCGCCAGCACCGCCGCCTCGTCACCACAGATGAGGGCATCGGCAGCGATGCTCTCGCCGATGTCGGCGCTGGTAAGGATCGCCTTGCGGATCAGGTCGGAGCCTTGGTCCACCGCCAGATGGGCCTTGTAGCCGAAGAAGCTGCGTTGCCCTCGGCGGGTGAAGCCGACTGTTGGATCGCGCTCCGATACCTCGCCATCGCGCATCGGCGGCCGCTTCACATCAGCCTCGACCAAGGTCGCATCGATCAGCGTGCCCGCCTTGATGACGAGGCCGCGCTGTTCGAGTTGCGCGTTCAGCGCGTCGAACACCGCTTCCGCCAGGCCCCGCCTCGGCCAGGTCGAACCGGGAAAGCGTCGTGGCATCTGGCACCGCATCCTCCAGGCCAAGCCCGCAAAAGCGCCGAAAGCTCAGCCGGTCGGCCAGGTCTTCTTCCAGATCCCGATCGGACAGCCGATACCACTGTTGGAGCAATAGCACCTTGATCTGGACCAAGGGCGGGTAAGCCGGCCGCCCCGTCGATGCTAGGCGCATCGGCTGCAGCGTCGCCTCGATCAGTGCCCAGTCGACCTGCGCCCTGACCCGCTCCAGGCGCAGGTTGCTGCCAAAGGCCGCCGGCAGCAGCGCCTCCACCAGGCTCACCTGACCCACCGCCTTGCGCACCACCGGCCGCCTCCCATCCTGATTGGCAGGATCGAATCACAGCAGCACGGCCAAGGCTAGGGTTTCGCGGCAGTCTCCCAGGGCCGATCCGTTCCCTGTCGTGCTCTGGATGTCGACGGAGTTATCTCCCTGATCTCCGGCGAGGGAGCCATTGGCACTCGCGGTCGCCAAACGGACGGTCGTCGTCGCCCAACCACGTTTCGTGTCCGCGACCGCGGCGACCTCGTTGTTTCCGGCGCTCAGCCCCCCGCTCGGCTCGTCGAGAACATGGATGGTGGCACCGTCCCGTTCGCTCACGTAGGAGGCGGTGAGCGTGTCGTCGCCGGACCCTCCGAGCAGGTCGATGTCGCTGGAGACCCCCGCCCGCCATGCGCGGCCCGCTTCGGATCTGCCCGCGCAAGCTCTTCGAACCTCTCCAGCGCGGAGGTTCGCTCAGCACTGCCGCATCGTTGGCTCACAGCGGCGCGGGCCCGCGCCGTCCTTGCACGGGAAGCAGCTACGGAACCGTCGCGCCGCGCGTATTCGCGATGATGGCCTTCGTCTCAGGATCCGCGCTGTCGCATTCCTTCGGGTACTGGTCGTCCATGTAGCCCATCACGACGTTCCAGTTCTCACCCGCCGCGTTCGCCTCCGAGCCGGAGCTGACGCACCGGCTTTCACGCGATTTGGCGACGGCCGCGATGCAACGCCACAGTGGATATCGCGTGTCGCGCTTGTCGGCTTCGGCTTCAAGCCACTTGACATAGTCGGCCACCGCGAAGAACGCCCGGTTTTCGAACAGGGTCCCGTACATCTCAAATCCCTGACCGCAGAGCAACGTGTTCTCGAAAGCATCTGGATTGTTGACGCCGTCGAAGCCCGAAACACGCGACCTGATGTTATCGTAGCTGCTCTTCTTCGGAAAATATTTCGCTAAATCGTCCACCTGGATCGGAGCGCCATCGGGGGAGGCGGGCTTTTGGATCGTCAGCGTGTTGGTGAACAACATCCAGCGCCAGATAAAATCATTCACTTGCCCGATCTGCTTGTCGTCGGCGGCCATATAGCCGGTGTCGACGACCTTCGGCAGGAACTTGTTCTTAAAGAGCTTCTGAGGGACGGCGTAGGTCGACTTCGCTCCATCATACATGAGCTCAAGGATCACCGTCTGCTGATCGATCAGCAGAGTGTATCGGGCGTGCACGACCGACTTGGGATCGGAGTCATCGTCTCGCGCGGTGCTTTTCGATCGGAAAGCATAGCCGGCCGGAAGACCACCGGCGCCGTTGCCGATGGCCATGATCGGATAGCTGGTGAAGCCATGATACGGCGTGTCGTTGAAGGCGGCGTTCCAAGGCGAATTCCATGCCGTGGTCGGGCTCGCGTCGCCGACATCGAAGCCGGAGTTGCCCGCCACGACCTCGAAGTTGAAGCCGCCGTTCGCCCACACGGTTTTCGAGCTGGAGAAGCCGCAAAACGTGGGTGAAAGGTCAGCGAAGACAGGCTCCGGTTGGAGGATTGACATCTGATCCCACAGGCTTTGCTGATTGAAGTTCTCGGGAAGACCTTCGATGGGTACCGGTATGTCGAAGGAGATTTCGGTGAACGTGTCCTTCGCGAACATGTTTGGACCATCGTAGTACCGAAGCCAAACCGGTGGATTTTCATTTCCCTCGCATTTGCGAACGCTTACGCGAAACGCGTCGGGCCTTTGGGTGGTCGTGAAGTATTTGTCGCCGACGATGCCCGTCGCATCACCTTCCGCGTCCACGTAAACGGCGGCTTGATCAGCACCATCGACGCTCAGCTGCTTCAGACCGGACAGTTGCGTCAGGTAGTCTCCAGAGCTCGATGCGTCCGCCGCGACCGTCTCGACCCAACAAGCTGTCAATGCGATCGAACCGGCGAGTGAGAGGACCAGCAACCGAGCAAATCGATGGGCCGACATTCATATCCCCTTCATGGTGGCCCTGATGAACTAGCAGGTCTTAGCACTACTCTGCCATGTTCATAGTCGGAGGTGATAGTGGAGGCGCTGCTGGCAGTTGGGGGCAGCGCAACAAGACACGGCTGATTGCCGTCAGGATCCGCTGCCGGATGGCGGGCAAGCTGGGCCTTGGCGGCGGTCCGGGCTCTGGTGGGGTGGCGGTACGTTTTTCCCCCCAGCCGCAGGTGCTGGAGGAAGGCGAAGGCGAGCTGGCGCAGGTTGCGGGACTGGCAGACTGCTGGAGTATGGATCCGGCTGCACCGGGTGCTGCTCGATCGGCTGGGCAAGGCCAACGCGATCGACTGGGGCCGGGCCTGCATCGACAGCGCCTCGTTTGCGGCGAAAAGGGGGGCGACGCGATCGGGCCGAACCCCACGGACCGCGGCAGGCCGGGCTCGAAGCGTCATCTGCTCACCGATGCCAACGGCATCCCACTCGCGCTGATCCTCACACCGGCCAACCGGCACGACAGCAAGCTCCTCGAGCCGCTGATCGACGCCGTGTTGCCGCTCCAGCAGTGCGTCGGATGGCCAAGGAAGCGACCCGACAAGCTGCACGCCGACAAGGGCTACGACTTCGCGCACTGTCGTCGTGCCCTGCGCCGGCGCAAGATCGAGCCCAGGATCGCTCGGCGCGGCATCGACAGCAGCCAGCGACTGGGTCGGCACAGGTGGGTGGTCGAGCGCACCCTGGCCTGGTTCAGCCGCTTCCGCCGCCTCACCGTCCGCTACGAGCGGCGCCTCGATATCCTCACCGGATTCCACCTGCTCGCCGCCAACCTCATCTGCCTCAAGTTCGTCAAACGGTGGTTCTGGTAGGCGCTCTTAGATCGCGTGCCGCACCGTTGATCAGCCTGGTGCCGAAGCCCTGCGAGGTCGGCTGCTGCACCACCGGCCCGCCTTCCTCCCGCCAATGCAGCGTCAGGACCTGCTCGTCCTCTTCGCCGTTCAGCGTCCATCCTAGCCGCACCCGTCCACCTGCTGATGACAAGGCACCGTGCTTGATGGCGTTGGTGCCAAGCTCGTGCAGGATCATGCTCAGCGGCATGACCTGGATGGGCACCAGGGTAACGCCTGGACTTGGCTCGACGGTCACCGCCTCACTGCCCAGCATGGTGGATACCCGAGAGGCCAGCTCCTGCAGGTCGGGCCGCACCTGGCCCGGCAAGGACAGGTCGTAGGTACCGATCAAGGCATCAAACGAGCCACGGCCACGTAGAGAGCTGATCGGCGGCCAAAGGTCCTGAACATTGGCCACCGCCTCAAGCGCGACGGCTGGGCATGCTATTTCGCCAGATACTGATCCAGGAACGCTGCAATCTCCGTGATCGCCTCCTTCGTTTCCGGCGCTGCCGGATCGAACAGGTACTGCGCGTGCGACATGCCTTCAAAGACTTGCAGCACCGCAGGAACCCCGGCCTGACGCAGCTTGCGGTGGGTGCGAACCGTGTTGCTGAGGAACAAGTCGCGCGTGCCTGTCGTCAGGATCGTCGGCGGGAACCCGTGGAAATCCCCGTAGATGGGCGAGAGCTGCGGGTCCTTGAGATCATGACCGTTGGCATACAACAGGGCCGCCTCCGCCAGGTAGCCGCGATAACGGACCAGGACGTTGTCCACCCATTCATTGGTCTTGTAGCTGTCGCCCGTCTCCGTCAGGTCCGCCCAGGGCGTGCCTGCCGCGATGGCCGCTGGCAGCCTCAGCCCCTCCGCTTTGGCCCGCAAGATCATCGCGAGCGTCATCCCACCGCCCGTTGACGAGCCGACAATCGCCATGCGGCTGGGATCGTTCATCGCCAGCGCTGCTTTCCAGACTGCCATTGCGTCATCCATGGCCGCCGGATAGGGCGCATCAGGCGGCATGCGGTAATCGAACTCGATAACCTTGTAGCCGCCATAGGCGGCCATCAGCATCGCCTCAAGCGTGCCCGACTCGCCCGGCCCATCGACGTAACCGCCGCCATGCACGTTGATGATCAGCTGGTTTCGGTGCGCCTCCGGTATGGTTTTCGGCGTGAGGATGAAGCCTTTCACCCCGCCAATGACCGTTGGCTCGATCGTGACGCCCAGCATCTCGCGCGCTTTCGCCAAGTCCGGCAGCGCCGCGTCAGCCAGCATCTTGACGCGCGCCCGCCACGCATCCGGGGTGGCCGGGACAGCATTCCAAGCCGGCTGTCCGTAGGGCGCCGCGATCAACGCTGCCGCAGCCGGCCCCAGATTGGTTGGAACGGGGATGGTCTTGGCCGGCGTAACGCGAGGCCCGGCCTTGGCGTTGGCTGCGTTCAGCGCTGCGTCCGCAGCCGTGACATCCTGCGCCTGAACCAACATCGGGGGTGCAAACAAGCAACTCAGCGCGAGTACCGCGATCCGGCAGGTCAGGGCCATGGCTATTTCCTATCGCGCCGGGGCGACGCTTTTCACGATCGAGTAGAACTGAAACCTTTACCCGCGGGAAGCCCCGCAAGCTATTTACATGGAGATCGAGACCGTCAGCCAAAGGTTCCATCCTGCCGGTCGGTTTTCTTCGGCGAACTCGCGATAGGCTTTCAGATTGATGTAGCCTTGTTCGTCACCGACCGGAAACAGGTAGCCGGCCTGCGGCCCCAATGCGGCGACGCGGGACTTGTAGTCACCAAGAGTAGCACCTTCACCCCGATCGGGGGTCAGCTGCTGGTAGTAATAGCCAACCACACCGAACTGGAACTTGTTCGCTATGAACTTCGACGCCGCGAAATCGATGTGGGCATCGATGCCGTTCTGATAGTTGGTTTTGGTGTTCTCGAAGTTGTAGGTAAGACCACCAACTGCCGAAAACTCGTAGCCAGTTTTCTGATCAAAATAGGTGTAACCAACACCGGCATCCTGGCCCCAGTGTTCGATGCTGAAGTTGGCGAGCCGGGATTGATCGTACGTGCCGACTGGTACATTGGTGAGCGTGTAGACCAGATAGTTGTTCACCCCCGAGTTCCACCGAAGGGCCGCCGCCGGGCCGACGTCCATGAAGCCCAGCCGGGAATCCTCCGTGTCACCGACAGTGACCGACATCTCCCCGAATGCGCCGACCAGGCTGAGCGCCAGCTGTCCGTCGAGCACCGGCGTCGCGAACGCATAGCTCACCGCACCGTAGGCAATATCCGCGGTCTCGGACACATCGGAAATGGACGCGTTCGAGTGGTAGTAGCTCAAGGCGATCGACCATCCGGGCTCGCCCGGCACCGCTGCCAGGCTTGCGTACGAGCCCGGCAGGTACAGGCTTGCTCCCCCTTCGTCTGCAAGCGACAGGTTCGACATTGGGAGGGTCAGAACTGCACCCAACAGTGCCGCGGTCCCAGGCAGGGACTTGAACGCGTTCGTCAGCATGGTCACGACGCTCACTTTCCGGTGGCCGTGAGGCCAGTGATGGGACTTGGCGGAAGCCTTGCGAAATCAAGGCGTGACCACAGAACTGGTAGGCGGCTCGGCCAGGAGGACGGCGCTGTTGAACATCAACAGGCCCAGGAAATACATGCCGCCCACGACCAGCAGTCCGACGACGATCAGGACAGGAACCAGCGCAGCCGCCGGCGTGACGAGCACGAACAGCGCCCCGATCAGCCAGACCAGCGCGATGACCGCGACGGGAACTTCGAATGCCCCGAGATCAAACGCGCCAACCTTTCGGTCGAGTTTCTTCCGCACGGCCAGGTAGAGAACGACCGTCGCGCCATAGCTCATGATCGGCAGGATCGTCGATGCCGTGATCAGCTGGAGCATCGCTTCGCCGGGCAAGGCCAGCATCAGCAAAACGCCACCCACAAAGATCAGGATCGTCGCCGGGATCGGCGTCCGGGTGCGCGGATGGACGCGGCTCATCCATCGGGATGCAGGAAAGCGGCCGTCACGCGCCATCGCGTAGACGAGCCTTGCCGCGGTTGCCATCGTCACCATGCCGGCAGCGAAAAAGGCAAAGGTGATCGCGACCATCAGGGCCGTCTTCATGACCGGCCCGAGCTGATCTTGCATGATTTCGGCTACCGGCGACCTGCTGGCGCTGATCCGAGCGACGTCCGGTATCGCGATGGTGAGCGCCACGAGGAACAGCAGTCCCAGCACGCCAGCGGCGACCACCGAGCCGACGATCGCGCGTGGGACGCTGCGAAAAGGGTCCTTGGCCTCCTCGGCGAGGTTGGCCGCAGCATCAAAGCCAGTAAGTGTGGCGAGTCCCATCAGCATGGCGAGCATCACGCCGCCGCCGACCGCGAAATAGTCGACGTCGGCAGCGGCAACCCCACGCGAGGTCAGGTTGTCGAGGGAGCCCAGGCCAGTGAGCGGCACCGCGATCGACAGCAGGACGACGAGCAGGATGACAATCGCTACCTCGATCCCGACGGCGGCCCCGTTGATCATGCCGACGATGCGCGTCGAGACGATGGTCAGCACGGCCTGGACGAGCAGGATGACGAGCGTGATCCATCGGGCGGTCTGCTCGTCCGGCTCCATGCCGGCCAGTGGCATGAACGCCTGGCTTGCCAGCGCGTTGTCCACCGCGACCACGCCGATGCCCAGGTAGCAGAAGCTCATCAGCCCGAACCACCAGCCAATCCTCGGGTTGGCCAGCCGTGATGCCCATTGATACGACGAGCCGCTGAGCGGAATGCGCGCAGCGAACTGCGCCATGACCAGTGCCACGAAGGTCTGGCCAACAGCCGCGATCACCCAAAGCCAGATGCCGACAGGTCCTGCAGTCAGGAGCACATCGTCATAGGTCCCGAACACGCCGACCGCCACCGAGATGAACGCGAAGGAGACCGCGAACACCTGAAACGACCCTAGAGTCCGCTTCAGTTCCTGGCGATAGCCGCCAACCTCAGCGACAGGTTCTTCACCGCGCGCTTCATGCGGCGTTTTCATCATGCGACACCTTCTATCTTGAGCCGCGATGACGAAATCCGCCGCGTTTACTAGGCGTAGATTGTTTGCCCAACCTCCACAATCGTAAATACACTGGCCACGCGCACGGGCGCATCATGGCGCCCGATACCGTCTGGCCTGTCCACTCCTAAGCTACTGAATGGCTTGAGAAGATCAGTCTACAAGCTTGGACGGCGAGGCGCGGGTCTGGTCTCGATCAACAAGCCGAAACGCCGAGAGAACCCGGAAACGGATCTTGTATATACTTTCGATCCATATCCGTGATCCTGATCGCGCACAAATAACTGGCCACGCTCGGGGAATAATGATCCCCTGCCGCCAGGACAGCAACGGGGCACATCAGTGAACACCACATTATCCACCGAGCATGTCCTGATCATCGGTGCCGGCCCGGCCGGCCTGTTCGCCGCCGGCGAGCTTGCCCGCCACGGCGTGAACGCGCGCCTGGTCGAGCGCCAGGCCACCCCGCACAAAGAGGCGCGGGCCACGGCGATCCAGCCGGCGGTGTTGGAGGTGCTAGGCCGTGCCGGCGTGCTGGAGCCCTTTCTCCAGATCGGCATGCCGATCCGGTGCGTGCGGATCATCGGCCCGGCCCTCCAGGAGATCGGTGCGAGCACGCTGGACGAGATCGACTGCCCGCACACCTTTGAATGCGCCCTGCCGCAATGGCGCACCGAGCGCATCCTGACCGAGCATCTGGAAGCCCTGGGCGGCACCGTCGAGCGCGGCGTGCAAGTGACCGCTATCGAGGAGGCACACGACAAGCTGGCGGTGACGCTGCGCCATGCGGATGGGCAGGTCGAGCGGCTTTCGGTGGACTACCTGCTGGGCGCTGGCGGCGCACACAGCATCACCCGCAGCTCCATGCATGAGTCGCTGGAGGGCTCGACCTATGGCGGCCAGTTCGTGGCAGCTGAGGTGCAGACCGGCCTGCCCATGCCGCGTGACGAGGCTAGGCTGTTCGTCGGCCCAAAAGGCCTCGTGCTGCTGGCCCCGTTGCCCGACCAGCACTGGATCATGTTCGTGAGCGTGGACGAGGAAACCACCACGCCCCCCGATGAAGCCGGGCTGAATGCGCTGGTGAGCAAGCAGCTGGGCCGAGACGCCGGCATCCACGACGTGGGCTGGGCCAGCTGTTTTCGGATGCACTGCCGGGTGGCGCCCAGGCTCGCCGAAGGTCGCCGCTTTTTGCTGGGCGATGCCGGGCACCTGTCCAGCCCAATCGCCGGCGAGGGGCTGAACAGCGCGCTGATGGATGCTGCCGACGTCGCCTGGAAGCTGGCGCTGGTCCTGCGTGGTGCTGCCCGCCCGACGCTTTTGGACAGCTACGCCATCGAGCGCAGCCTGGCCGATCATCAGGTAATTAAGGCCTCCGACGCAGCGCACCAGCAAGTCATGGCCCTGGTGACGACCTTCGCCGAGGGCCGTACACTCGCCCAGGACGCGCCGGACGCGGCTCGCGACCTGGCGGTCAAGCGCAGCCGCGCCATGCTTGACCTCTCCTATGCCGGCAGTCCGCTGGTGGGCGAGCACCTGCCCGCCGAGGCACCGGCCGATCCCGCCTCCGGCACACGCTTTCCCGACCGGACGAAGCTGGCCGGCACCGGCCACCACCTCCTGGTCTTCGGTCCAGCCGATCTCGACCGCCTGCGCGAGCGCTGGACGGGAACGGTGGAGATCCTGGATGGCATCGCGACCGGCTTCGACGCGGCCCGTGCCGGAGTCCCCACTGGTGGCGCCGTGCTCGTCCGGCCGGACGGGATCATCGGCTTCCGCTTGAGCCAGGTCGACGGTCCTGGGCTGGCGGCGCTCGACGCCCATCTTACGCGCTATCTCATTCCCCATGAGCCAGAGAATGCTGCCTAGCCATGCAGTGAGGGGCAGCCATGGTGCGCACGGCAGTGGGTCAGGTGAGCCTGGTAGAAGCGCTGCTGCCGGGAGCTTATGGCAGCAATCAGCGGCCGGATCAGATCGGCATGCACAATGATCGGACGCCGATCAGGTTCTTCCTCGGGCTCGGGAGCCGGTACTCCTACCTGGCAGCGGCGCGGATCGGCGGCATCGCCGCGCGCCATTGCCGGGTCGTCGAGCGGTTGCCGGTCTACAGCCCTGATCTGATTGCCCGGGCGGGGGCGAACCCGTTCTCGGGCGCTCCCCCGTCGCCCCAATACACCCCACTCATGTTGTAGGACAACCCCTCTCCGATGGGCTGCGAGTATGGGAACATCAGGCATGCCGATTTTCATACGTTCGGTGCTGCGCTCGATGCATCTGGACATGCTCAACCGGACGGAGAGTGCCCGTCAGGCTCGCTGTCAGTTCCGGTCAGGACGCAGCGTCGGCCATAGAACGGCCTCTTCAGGCTTGGCACATGGCTGTACGGGCTGATCCGCCTCGAAGGCACGCACGACGCATTCCATCACGGTGGCGTAGGCAGCTTGCCCATCTGCACTGAGATGGATGTCATCACGATAGAAGTGCCTGGCTTGATCGCCCCTGCCCAGGACATCGTTCATCTCCAGCACGGCAATGCCCTGATCTGCTGCGAGGGCCGAGAGAACGCCGGCAAGATGCCTGGCCGTGTCGTCCTCTTCGTCGATCGCGTGGTGATGGAGGATTGCCACCCTGCCGTCAGCCTGGTGCTTTGCTTCCCGCAGGAGCGCTGCCAGGGAGGCGGAAGCGGCCTGTACGAGGGCAGGATCGGTTCGACTGCCCGACCTGGCCGCCTTCGGGCTGGAAAGGCGGAATGTCGGCAGGTACCGCGGCAGGTAGCGGGTTGCCACCTCCCAAAGAGCAAAGGGCGGCTTGACCCTGGGGAGGTCAGGATCGGGCTCGGCATCAAAGGTGGGCACATCGGTAAGATCGCGCACGGATGTGACCAGGATCACGAAGTCGGCGTCGAACCAACCGAACTCTTGGATATAGCCTAGCTGGTTTGCCGGACCCCACGACCAGGCGGAAATGTTGCCGACGGTGAATGAGGAACCCAGAGCAGACTGCAGCAGCGACGTTGCTATGCTCGCCTGATCGGTCAACGTCCCGCCATTCACCACGCTATCACCGATCACGAGGACCCGCTGCTCGCCGGCGAAGGCCTTCCGAGCAGGAAAATCAGGCGAGCGCATCGACCACCGATTGTAGGAGATCTCGTTCCCGAACCGGCGATAGGATGTCGAAGGTGCATATCGGTACTCGGTGAGGGGATCATCCACCAGCAGGGGTGGGTCACCTATCCCGAAAGCGCGCGCCACAAATTCCGCCGACAATGCCGCACACAGCAGCAAGACCACGCCCCGAAGCAATGCAGCGCTGATTGTCATGATGCTTGGCGTTCGGCCCGCAAGATTGGCATTCCCTGCCGCATCTGTTGTCGATCGCCATCCAAAAGGCGAGGGGGCAGGCCACCAGCGCTCAGCCATGAGCAGGTCGAGCAGATCGCCAGTACCTTGAACAAGGTGCTTCCGAGGCCTCGGTCTGCCGGAGCTTCAAGGTGCCGTGCTCGACGCTGCGTGATGCCTTGCAGCGGATCGGAGAGGCAGAAGCGGAACTCAAAGCGTAGGCCGTGTCAGCTATTCCGGCCTCGCTACGAGCGGCACGTAGTGGGTCAGATCCTCATCGGCCACGTTGACTGTACGTTGCGTCTCCGCAGACTTGTAGAGCGCCATCAGCATCTCCACGACCGCCACGCCATCGTGGAAGGTTTCCATCGGAGGCCGACCGGTCCGGAAGCACTCCACCATGTGCCGGTTCTCGTCGGTATAGCCGTAGACGCCAGCTTCATCCTCCAGGATCGGCATGAGCCCCTGCTCGGCATTCTGTTTCTCGACCAGATCCTCGCCCTCGGACCCAGTGACCTGCCGCGACATGAAGATCCGCAGCGGCGTGTTCAGGGAGGAAAATTCCAGCGCATACTCCGGCCCCAGCAGTTCCAGCTGGATCCGCAGACCAGCGCCGACATAGGCCCAAGAGGTGGTCGCCTCCACCACTACCTCATGGCCGTCTGGATCGACGAAGATCAGCATCCCGCGAGCAAAGTCCTCGGCAGGCCGCCGCGCGTAGTCCACCTCCGTGCCCATGCGCCGCTTCAGGTCCTCGACATAACGGGGCCGCGCCCATTTCAGCGTGGCCACCGTCCCGGTGGCACTCTTGAGCACAAGTGAACCGCGAGGTGCCCCTGGGGCGGTGAGCAGGAACCGGCCCACCTCGACCGAGTGGCACATCATGTCCAAGAGAACGCCACCGCCCTGCTGATCGCCGCGCCAGAACCAGGGCTCATGTGGACCACTGTGTTCCTCGGCAGCGCGCGCCAAGTAAGGCCGTCCGGCGGCCGGCACGGCACGGCGCCAGATGATCTCCTTGCCGCGGATCACGGCCGTCGAGAACAGCTGGTTCTCGAGGTAGCCATGATTAAGTCCTGCCTCCTCGGCCAGGCGCAGCATCTCCTTGGCCTCGTGCAGCGTCCGCGCCAGCGGCTTCTCGCAAGCCACCGCGAATACCCGCGAGGTCCCGTTCCTTACTGCGTCCGCGATCAGCTGCATGGTCGGGAGCCGCGTGTAATTCGGCGACAGGATCCAGACTGCGTCGACCTCGCCGGAGGACAGCAGTGCTTCCAGGCTCTCATGAGACGTGCAGGTCCCGAGTTCCAGCGCCGCCACTGCATTGGCGAATGCCTGTCGCTTGGCAGGCGTTGGGCTATAGACCGCCGTGACCTCGACGTTACGGACGCCCACCAGCGACTTCAGGTGGAAATGGGCGATGAACCCCGCGCCAATGAAGCCGACCCGCAGGATCCCACGGGTCTCAAACGTGCTCATCAGGTACCTCCGCTGGAGATGGCGTGTCGCTGGTGGACGTGGGCGGGCGGTATGGTAGTGCCGCGCAGAACCAGGTCGACCTCGACACAGATGCCGGCTGGCTTCGGCTTCCGACCCGAAAGAATACCGATCATCAGCTCCATTGCCTTGCCGCCAATCTCGCGGCGGTGCTGACGGATCGTTGTCAGGGGGGGATCGCTGACCTCGGCGAATACCGTGTCGTCGAAGCCCACCACCGATACATCCTCCGGAACTCGCCGACCGTGCGCCCGCAGCTCGTTGATGGCACCAATCGCCATGGCATCGCTGCTGGCGAACAGAGCCGTGAAGGAGACCCTGCGGGCCAGGAGGTTGACCACGCCTGCTCGCCCAGACGCGACATGGAAATCGCCGTACACAGTGAGGTCCGGATCCGGCGCAATACCGGCAGCGGCAAGGGCGGCCAGATAGCCTTGGTGGCGGCCCGCACTCATAGGCTCGGGCAGGGGGCCAGTCAGGTGCACGATACGGCGATGGCCGAGCCTGATCAGGTGATCGACGGCGAGCCTTGCCGCCGCCTCGTTGTCTATCATCACGGTCGGCAGGTCGGCCTGCGGGATGAACTCGAGTGCCACGATGATCGGGGGTAGGGCAGGTGCCATCGCGAGCGAGGGTGGCAGCCATCCCGTCATCAGAATCAACCCGTCTGCCTGCCGCCGCCGCACCATCTCCACATAATGCTCGATCCGCGCTGCATCGCTGCGGGCATCGCCCATGAGCACCCGGTAGCCAGCCGCGAACGCGGTCTCTTCAACGCCTTTATAGATGTCGAGATAGAAGGGATTGGAGATGTCGCGCACCAGCAGGATCACTGTTCGGGTCGCCTGACGGCGAAACTGCACCGCCTGAGCGTTCGGCACGAAGTTGAGCGCTGCCACTGCGGCCAGGACCTTCTCACGCGTCCCGGGCCGCACTGCCTCCGGGGTGGCCAGAGCTCGCGAAACAGTCGCCGTGGACACACCAGCATATTTCGCGACGCTGCGGATGGTAGACGTGCTCACTGCTTAGACCCGCAACTGCTTCTGCCGGCCATAGAGCAGCATCAGGCCCAGCAGCACGGCGCCGAAGATGATCTGCCGTCCCCAGAACTCAAGCTGCAGCGTCGTCAGCACGCTCTGGAGCAGGGTCAGCGCGATGGCGCCCAGCATGACGCCGAAATAGTTTCCGGCACCGCCTGCCAGCGACACCCCACCGATCACCACCGCAATGATCGAGGGCAGCACGTACTGGTCGCCGACGCTGATGAAGCTGTTACCGGTGTAGCCGATGACGCAGACGCCGGTGAGCCCGGCGAACAGCCCGGAAAGCCCATAGAGCAGCGTGCGGAGCAGCGACGTGGGCATACCCGTAAGCGCCGCGGCGCGCTCATTGGAGCCCATCGCATAGACGGCGTAGCCGAAGCTGGTCCGCCGAAGCAGGAACCACATGGCGACTGCGATCAGCGCCCAGACGAACAGGATGCCTGGCAGGCCCAGCAGCAACGGCTGGTTGACAAAGCTCATGAGCATGGGCGCGGCATTGCCGGATGGCGCGCCGCGGGAAAGCACAACGAGGCCACCCTGGATGACGCCCATCATGCCGAGCGTCATGACCAAAGGTGGAATGCGCAGGGCAGTGACACCCAGCCCATTGACGATACCGATCGCGAAGGTCACGCCGCCAGCAGCCAGAACCGCCGGCAGGATGGCACCATTCGAGCCGCTCATGACGTTGCCCGCGGTAAGCGCGCCCAAGGAGATCAGAGCACCGACCGAAAGGTCGATCCCCTCGCGTCCGCCGATCACCACCAGGCTCTGCCCAGCGGCGGCGATGCCCAAAATGGCCGCGACGGTCAGCAGCCGGGTGATCTGGTCGCCGCGCGCGAAGCCCGGCGAAAGCAGTTCGCCTGCCGCCAGCAGGACCAGAATGGCGATCGAAGCCAGAACCAGTGGTTCGGCCAAGAGGGTCTTGATGCGGTTCATCACCACCTCTAGCGCCGTGCCACGAGTATGCCGCCTGCCAAGGCCGCGAGCGTGATCAGGCCCTGAACCAGGGTCTGATACTCGAAGGGCAGGCCGGCAAAGAAAATCACGTTGCCGATCATGCCCAAGACCAGGGCGCCCAGTACCGAGCCGAAGGCACTGCCGGAGCCACCAGCTAGGGCAGTGCCGCCCAATACCACTGCCGAAATGGAGGACAAGGCCAGCATCCGCCCCATCAGCGGGTCGCCGCTCGCCGTCTCGCCGGTAAGGCACAGGCTGGCGAAGGCCGAGAACAGGCCGGCCAGGACGTAGCCCTGGATGCGGATACGCGCCACCGGCAGACCTGTCTGAAAGGCACCGGTCCGTGAGCCGCCGACCGCCGCCAGATGAGTCAGAAACGGCCGCCGCACCAGGATGGCGACGAGCAGCAGGGCCAGCGCAAAAATCCAGAGCGTGACCGGCAGGCCGAGCAGACTTCCCGAATAGGTCCGCCAATAGACTGCCGGCACCGGCAGCCCCGCCGTCGGCAGCAACCACAGCGCCATTCCGCTGAAGATGATGCCAGTGGCAAACGTCGTGACGATCGGCTGAAAGCGCATCACCGCCACGAGAAAGCCGTTGAACAGCCCAGATACTATTCCGGTCAGCAGGCCAGCCGTGACCCCGAGCAGCACGGCGCCTACCCCGTTGCCGACAGCGTTGATCACTGCGACGGTCACCACGTTCACCAGCGCGATAATCGCCCCCACCGAAAGATCGATGTCTCCAGCCAACACCACATAGGTCTGCCCGATGGCGACCAGTACCAGTGGCAGGAAAACCGTCAGGTTGGACTTCAGGACATTGCCGGTGAACAGGTTCGGCTGCAGGACCCCGTTGACCGCGACCAGCACGAGCAGCGCAGCCAAGGTCACCAGCCAGCTGCGCCCGCGCAGCACCATCGCCATGCCGGTCATGCGGCGTTTCCGTAAGCTGCGCCGGTAAGGTTGAGGGCCGTCAGCGCTTGACCAGACAGTTCTGCCGAGATCGCACCGCCGTTAAACACGAGGATACGATGGCAGAGGCCGAGAAGTTCGGCATCTTCCGAACTATAGAACAGGATGCTGGTGCCCTCGGCGGCGAGCCCGCGGACCAGGTCGAAGAAATCGGCCTTGGCAGCGAGGTCGATGCCCTTGGTGGGGTCGTCGAGCAGCAGCACCGAAGGCTTGGTCGCCAGCCAGCGGGCAATGAAGATCTTCTGCTGATTACCACCCGACAAGGAGCCGATCGGCTCCTCAAGGCCGGGATACCTGGTGTTGAGCGATGCTGCCGCCTGCCGGAAGCGCTCGGCCAGCCTGATCGGCCAGACCAGTACCCGACGTTCCCGGATAAAGCTCGCCGCAGCAATATTCTCGAAGATCGAGCGGCCGTGCAGCGCCGCGTCGCGCCCGCGGTCGCCGGAGATATAGGCGATGCCATGATGGACGGCGTCGGCTGGCTTGCGCAGCCGAAGTCCCATGTTACCGAGGCTAACCGTGCCGGAGGCGAGGGGATCGGCACCGAACAGGCCGCGCAGCAACGCTGACTGGCCCTGGCCCTGTAGCCCGCCGAGCCCCAGGATCTCCCCTGGCCATAACATGAGTGAAACGTCGCGCAGGCGCTGACCCGAGGCGTGCTCGACGATCAGGCGCGGGGCCTCGCCCGGCGGCCGTTCGACGTGGGGCGGGTGCAAATGCTCCGCCATCTCGCCGACCATCGCATGGACAACTCGATTCATATCGGTTTCAGCGGTCGAGAAGGTCGCCACCGTTTCGCCGTTGCGCATGACGGTGATCCGGTCGCAGATCTCAAACACCTCATCGAGGCGGTGCGAGATGAAGATCATCGAGACGCCTTGTGCTTTCAGGGCACGCAGCATCCTGAAGAAGAACTCGACCTGCCGCCGGTCGAGCGCAGCCGTGGCCTCGTCGAAGATGATCAGCCTTGGCCGGCGTGCCAGTACCTTCAGGATCTCCACGATCTGGCGTTGATCGGGTGATAGGCGCGCCACCAGCGAGTGCAGGGCGAGCCCGCTGCCGGCAACGGCGGCGAACTGCTCCAGCAGCGCATTCGCATCGGCCTGGAGCTTGCTGTGATCGATGAATCCCGCAGCTGTGCGTGGCTCGTGCCCGAGATAGATGTTCTCGGCAACGGTAAGCTGCGGCACCAGTGAAAGCTCCTGGTAGAACAGGGCTATGCCCGCCGCCTCGCTATCGGCTGGTCCCTTTGGTACCAGGGGTGCACCGTCGACCTCGATGCTGCCCCCATTCCGCAGCACCGTCCCGGCGATGATTTTGCATAGCGTGCTCTTGCCACAACCGTTGGCGCCCAGCAGGGCATGGATCTCGCCATGCTCCACGGTCAATGCGCCGTTCGACAAGGCGACCACCGCGTCGAACTGCTTGGTGACGCCGTGGGCTTTCAAGGCAGGTGGCATGGCAGGACCTTGAGATCGCGGACCCGCAGGAGGCAGGTCACGCGACAGGAAGTATCGAACTACTTAAAGAACTTGGCGGCTTCGTCGGGCGAGACGACCGTCGTCACTGACCAGTAGCCGGGCTTGCCTTCGGCCGCCTTCAGGGTATCGGCAAGGTTCTCGTTGGAGACGAACGGGATGGGCAGGTAGATCGCGTTGCCATACTGCCCGGTAAAGATGTCGTCCTTGAACTCCTTGCCCTGCAGCCGCAGCACGGTGACGTTCAAGGCACTGGCCATCACGCCGGGCGGATTGACCGACGCACCCGAGTTCAGCTTCTCGGCCGACCACAGGTCCAGGAAGTCCTTGCGGATCTCACCGGTCGCCGCGATGTCGCCGGTCTTGCCGGATGCCTGGATTGCACGCCAGGCGCCGGCCGCCATGCCGTCTTGGACCCATACCCCATTGATGTCGGGATAGGTTGCCAGCAGGTTCTGCATGGTTTGCTGACCCTGAGCCTGGTCCCAGTTGGCGTTGGCCTCGTTCAGCACCTTGATGTCCGGGTACTTCTCGAACACCTCGCGGTAGCCGGCGACCCGCATCTCGTTGGCAGGGTGTCCAGCCACGCCGTTGATGGTCACGACATTGCCCTTGCCGCCCAACGTGTCCGCCAGCCACTGCGCGGACTTGCTGGCCCAATCCTTCTGGTCGATGCCAACGTAGATGGCATCGGGCGACGAGACTTCGGCATCGGTCGCGACCACCAGGATCCCGGCTTCCTTGGCCTGGGCGAACACTGGATCAAACGCGGTTGGGCTGTTCGGGTTGATGATGATGGCGTTGACGCCTTGGTTCAGAAAGTTGCGCACCGTGCCGATCTGGCCCTGCGCGTCGACGTCCGAGCTCTGGATGACCAGCTCGATATCGACGCCCTTGTCCTTCCAAGCCTCGGCGGCCGCCTGGGCCTGCTCGATCATCTGGGTGCGCCACTCGCTGCCGACCCATCCGTTCGATAGGCCGATCTTGTACGTCTCGGCGAACGCAGCGCCGCTCATCAGGGCGACAAGGCCCGCCGCTAGGATGGTGATCTTCATGAAGCGCCTCCTTTGTCGAGTTGCAGCAACGTTCCATATCGATGGCACGCAGCGAGTGAACCCATTGATCTACTGTCTAGACAATGTAACCGGTTACGCAGCCCGTCAATCATGATGCTTGCCACTCCCACCACTCCATGGCTGGGCAGAAGCTGTTTCTAAGGGAGGCAAGGCAGGCAGCATGATCATACTGTTGTCAGCCGTGTTAAGTGCAGCTGCATGCCGAACATTAATTAAGGATGCTAACATGGGCATCGCCGTAGATGAGCAGGCAGGGGAGCGGCCTCGTCTCGTTAGGCTTTAGATCGGCTCAGGCTACTGTCTCGGATGACCCAGAACGACCTGTCTGAGACAGGTTCTGGTGTCTCGTGTTGTTGCCTTGCTGGGGTACACCTAAAGAAGACCAAGGATGGCGTTGCCAGTTGGGTCGAGGAGCCAAGGCAATGGTTGTTCTGGCAAGAATGGCCTGTCGCGCCATATAATGGCTTCTACGGCATGAACTGGAGCAGATGCCATGAAAGCCCGGGTGATGCCTGATGGTCGGGTGAGCCTGCCTGCGGACCTACGCAAGCGGCACGGCCTTGCTCAAGGCGGCGAGGTCATCGTCGAGGACACTGGTGATGCCATCGTGCTGCGCACGCTCGACCAGGTCGTGGCACGTGCCCAGGCGCTGAGCCGCAAGCTCACGGCTGGCAAGACTGACGCCTCGGTCGATGCCTTCCTTGCGGAGCGGGCACAGGAGGCGGAAGCCGAGTGACGGCTGTTGTGCTTGACGCTTCTGCCTTGCTCGCCCTGCTGTTGGACGAGCCAGGTGCCGACCGGGTGAAAGCGGTCCTGGACGGTGCGCTGATGTCGGCGGTGAACCTGGCGGAGATCGTCAGCCACTATGCCAAGCTCGGTGCCACACGTACCGACATTGAGGCTCTGCTTCGCTCCCTGCCGTTCCGCGTCGTACCGGTCGATATGGCCTTGTCCTATGAAGCAGGCATGCTGCGGCCAATCACGCTGGAGCGTGGCTTGTCGCTGGGTGACCGCTACTGTCTGGCACTGGCGAAGCGGGAAGGGGCCTTGGCACTCACCGCGGAGCGACGGTGGCCGGAGATCGCCAATGCGGCAGGTGTCGCCGTCGAGGTGATCCGCTAAAGGGGCAAAAGCGGCTCTGCCGGTTCTAAGCGGGAAGCAGCTCCTGCCACGCCTTGTCATGCAGCAGGTTCGTTCTCAGACGGGTATGGGGCTGCCAAGCCGATCAATTTCTTGGACGTAGACCTCAGCAGCCAGAGCAGTGCAACAAGCCTTATTTCATGTACAGCTCGAACGCGTTCACTGCGATCGCGAAATCCCGCGTGCCTGCAGTCGAGCTGCTGTACTGCATCGATAGGAACATCCCCTCGATCCTCCCGGTAGAATCACGTCGGGGCAT
>NZ_DATAGQ010000076.1:0-3419 GCF_036263595.1 Geminicoccus sp.
GTGATGAACTTCGCGCGATCCGAAACCAGGAACATCAGCGCTTCGGCGATGTCGTCGGGGCTGCCGCGGTACTTCAGGGCCTGGTGGTCGAGCAGGAACTGGATGTAGCTTTCCAGCTGGTCGGCCCAGACCTCGCGCTCCAGGGCGGTGGGAATGGCGCCGGGGCTGATGCAGTTGACCCGGATGCCGAACCGGCCGAGCTCTCGGGCGAGCGAGCGGGTCAGGCCCAGCAGCGTGCCTTTCGAGCCGACATAGGCGGTGAAGTTCTCCCAGCCGCCGTTCAGCGTCACCGTGGTGATGTTGACGATCTGCCCCCAGCCCTTCCGCTTCATCGACGGCACGGTGGCCTGGGCGATGGCGACGCAGGCGGTGGCGTTGATGTCCTGGACGCGCTGCCACTCGGCCAGGTCATAGGCGTCGATCGCCTTCAAGGGATTGATGGCGGCGTTGTTGACGACGATGTCGATGCCGCCATGCTCCGCGTCCAGGCGCGCGACCAGGTCCTTGGTAGCCTGCGGGTCGGCCAGGTCGCACGGGACCCAGAGCAGCTCTGCGGCACCGGCCGCCAACTGCCCACGCAGCTCGTCGACGGCTTCCTGCCCCTTCACGTCGAGCATCAGGACCTTGGCACCGGCTTCGGCCAGGAACTTCGACTGGACAACGCCCAGCCCGCCGGCGGCGCCGGTCACGAGCGCAGTTCGGCCCTGATGTTCCATCGACTTAGGCTCCATTCCTCACACGATCATCTCGGTCATCTCCTCAAGGGAGATGTCGCTCTTACGGACGTCCGCGATCTTCTCGCCGCGCGCCATCGCCACGATCCGGTCGGCGATCGGATGCACGTGGTGGAGGTTGTGGCTGATGAAGATCGAGGTGATCCCCTGCCCCTTCAGCTCCTGGACATAATCCAGGACCTTGTTGGTCTCCTTGACGGACAGGTGATTCGTCGGCTCGTCAAGGATCAGCATCTTCGATTTGAAGTACATGGCCCGTGCGATGGCCACGGCCTGGCGCTGCCCGCCGGACAGCTCCTCGACCGGCGTGTCCGGCGAGCGGGTGCGCAGGTCGATGTTGGTGAGCGAGCGGATCGCCGTCTCGGCCATGGCGCGCCCGTCCATCCAGCCGAGGCCGAGCAGGGACCATTTGAGCGGTTCGCGACCGATGAACATGTTCCGGGCGATCGACATGGCAGGGACCATGGCGGTATACTGGTAGATGGTCTCGATCCCCAGCGCCATGGCGGCCTTGGGCGAGGTCAGCGCCACCTCCTTGCCCTCGATGAAGATCCTGCCGGAGTCCGGCCGGTGCACGCCGGAAAGGAGCTTGATGAGGGTCGACTTGCCGGCACCGTTGTCGCCGACCAGGCCCACGATCTCGCCGGGCTCGGCATGGAAGTCGACGGCTTTCAGGGCATGCACGCCGCCGTACCACTTCTCCAGGCCTTCGCAGCGCACCAGGGCCTGCGGGCTCGGCTTCACGAACCCTGCGGCATCCTGGTGGCGTTCCTCCAGATGGACCGTGGTCATGCGATCAGCCCTTCATCTTGCGGGCACGGGCACGGAGCGAGATGTTGAGGATGACGGCCAGGATGGTCAGCGTGCCGATCGCCATGCGAAACCAGTTGGCATCAATGCGGGCCATGACCAAGCCGTTATCGATGGCGCGGATCAGCACGGTGCCGATCAGAAAGCCCGCGATCGAGCCGATCCCGCCCATCAACGAGGTGCCGCCGATCACGGCTGCGGCGATCGCCTGCAGTTCCAGTCCCTCGCCTAAGGACGGCAGGGCGGATCGGAGGCGGAAGGTGGTAATCATGCCGGCAAAGCCTGCCAGGAACGAGCAGAGCATGAAGCAGAACAGCTTCACCTTGCGGGTGTCGATGCCCATGTCGTCCGCCGCCTGACGCTGCCCACCGGTGGCATAGATCCAGTTGCCGAGATTGGTGCGGTGGAGGACGATGGCCAGGACGGCGATGAAGAGGAGGAACCAGAGCATCGAGGCGCGGAACAGGCCGAGGTCGGCCACGAACAGCCAAGTGGGCGCGGTCGTGGGAAAGGGCGGCGGGAAGCCGCCGGAGAGGACCGTGGCGGTCGAGCGGGCGATGAACAGCATGCCGAGCGTGGTGACGAAGCTCGGGATGTTGAAGGTGAGCGTGATCCAGCCGTTGATGTAGCCGACCACGAGGCCGGCGCAGAGGCCGACGACGATCGCGACCGCAGGCGGCAATCCCAGCTTGCCGGTCAGCACCACGATCAGCATCGGGACGAGCGCGAAGACGGAGCCGACCGACAGGTCGAACTCCCCCGCGATCATCAGGATGCCCACGCCAAGGGCCAGGATGCCCAGTTCGGGCAGCGCGAACAGGATGACCCGGAGGTTGGCCTGGCTCATGAACTGCGGGGCGTAGAGGGCGAAGCCCACCAGCACCACCAGCAGCATCACGAGCGCGCTGATCTCCGGGCGGGACAGGAGCGTCTTGGCGAGGCGATTCATGGAGTTGGCGCGCCTTCCTAGCGCACGCCCTGCTGCGATAGCTCGATCAGCGCGTCGATCTGGTCCGGCGTCACCAGGGCCTTGCCGGTGTTGGCGTCATAGGCGCCGAGCTTGTACTTGTTGATCATGTGGAGCTGGTGGATCGGGATGTAGCCCTGCAGGAAGGGCTGCTGGTCGATGGTGAGCTGGATGTAGCCGCTCTTCATCTCGTCCATGACCACCGGCACCAGGTCGAAGCAGGCCAGCAGCACCTCGCCCGGCTGCTTGCCGAGGTCGCGCAGGGACACGGCCGCCCCGGCGGCCCAGTAGCCGACGTCGAAATAGGCGGTGGTTGGCGTGGACTGCACATAGGCGGCGACGCGCTGCCCGGTCACCGACAGGTCGAGCCCGGAATCGATCTTCTCGTAGGTGATCTCGCGGCCCGGGTTGGCGGCCTTGTACTCGTCCATGAACCGGGCGATGCCGGCACCACGGCTCTCCGCCCAGACCTGACCCGGACCGGAGATGCCGATCAGCACGTGGATCGGGCCCTCGGCCGGGAACTTCTCCGACAGGCCCTTGGCGAGGTCATAGCCGGCCTGCTCCAGGTCCTGCCCGGTGAAGGACAGGCGGTGGGTCTTCTCCGGGTGGTCCACGTTCGAGGCCAGCACCGGGATGCCGGCGGCCTGGGCGCGCTCGAGCGTCTCGTCGAATACCGCACCGCCGGCAAACGTCATGATGATGCCGGACGGGTTCTGGGCGATCGTTGCTTCCAGGTTGTTCAGCTGTTCCTGGAAGTTGCCGTCCTGCTGGAGGAAGACCATCTGGCAGTCTGCCTGGATCTGGCCGCAGGCTTCGTCCATGCCCTTCTTCACCGCTTGCCAGAACACGTTGGTCGGCGTGGCATGGTGGAGATAGGTATAGCGTTCGGTGTCCTGGGCCTGGGC
>NZ_DATAGQ010000077.1:0-54312 GCF_036263595.1 Geminicoccus sp.
GGCGTCGACCTGTCCAAGGACGTGCTCGCGCTGCAGCGCCTGAAGGAAGCCGCCGAGAAGGCGAAGATCGAGCTGTCGACGGCCACGCAGACTGAGGTGAACCTGCCGTTCATCACGGCCGATGCGTCTGGGCCGAAGCACCTGACCATGAAGATCTCGCGCTCCAAGCTCGAGATGCTGGTGGACGATCTGATCGAGCGGACCATCGAGCCCTGCAAGAAGGCGCTCAGGGACGCGGGCCTCACCAGTAGCCAGATCGAGGAAGTGATCCTGGTCGGCGGCATGACCCGCATGCCCAAGGTCGTGGAGAAGGTCCGGCAGTTCTTCGGCAAGGAGCCGAACAAGTCGGTCAACCCCGACGAGGTCGTGGCCGTCGGTGCGGCGATCCAGGGCGGCGTGCTCTCCGGCGAGGTGAAGGACGTCCTCCTTCTCGACGTGACCCCGCTGTCGCTGGGCATCGAGACGCTGGGTGGCGTGTTCACCCGGATCATCGATCGCAACACGACGATCCCGACTAAGAAGAGCCAGGTGTTCTCGACCGCCGAGGACAACCAGAACGCGGTCACCATCCGGGTCTTCCAGGGCGAGCGCGAGCTGGCCGCCCAGAACAAGATCCTGGGCCAGTTCGACCTGGTCGGCATCCCGCCGGCACCTCGCGGCATGCCGCAGGTGGAGGTCACCTTCGACATCGACGCGAACGGCATCGTGAACGTCTCGGCGAAGGACAAGGCGACCAACAAGGAGCAGCAGATCCGCATCCAGGCGTCCGGCGGCCTCAGCCAGGACGAGATCGAGCGGATGGTCCGGGAAGCGGCGGAGAACGCCGAGGAGGACAAGAAGCGCAAGGCCGTCATCGAGGCGAAGAACCAGGCCGACAGCGTGGTCTACCAGACCGAGAAGTCGCTGAAGGAGTATGGCAGCCACCTCGACGCAGGCGACCGCCAGACGATCGAGACGGCCCTGGCCGACCTGAAGGGCTCGCTGGACAGCGAGGACCCGGATGCGATCAAGGCCAAGACCGAGGCGCTGCAGCAGGCTTCGATGAAGCTGGGCGAGGCCATGTACAAGGCCAGCCAGGCGCAGGGCGGTGGCGACGATGCCGGCGGCCCGACGGGCGGTGCTGATGCCGGCGGTGCGCGCCGGGCGGACGACGGCGTGGTCGACGCCGAGTTCGAGGAAGTGGACGACAGCAAGAAGCGCTCGGCGTGATCTTTCACGGTTGAGCGGTGGCGCACGGCGCCGGGTGAAAGCCCGGCGCCGTCGTCATGATGAGCGATGGCGGATTCTACGGGCGAGCAAATGGCCAAACGCGATTATTATGAAGTCCTTGGCCTCCAGAAGGGTGCGTCTGGGGATCAGATCAAGTCGGCGTTTCGCAAGCTCGCCAAGCAGCTTCACCCGGACAGCAACCAGGGCGATCCGGCGGCCGAAGCGAAGTTCAAGGAGATCAACGAGGCCTACGAGGTCCTGAAAGACGACCAGAAGCGGGCGGCCTACGACCAGCTCGGCCATGCCGCCTTCCAGCAGGGGATGGGTGGCGGCCGTGGCGGCGCCCAGGGATTCGACTATTCCTCCTTCTCCGACGTCTTCGACGACCTGTTCGGCGAGATGATGGGCCGGCGCGGGCAGAGTTCCGGCCGCGGGGCCGACCTGCGCTATGACCTTACGATCGAGCTTGAGGAAGCGTTCTCGGGCAAGAAGGCCCAGATCCGCGTCCCCACTTCCATCACCTGCGAGACCTGCAGCGGCAGCGGTGCAGAGCCCGGCACCCAGCCCGCGACCTGCCCCACCTGTCGCGGCAACGGTCGGATCCGCCGCGCGCAAGGCTTCTTCTCGGTCGAGCAGACCTGCATGACCTGCCAGGGCAGCGGGAAGATCATCCCCAACCCCTGCAAGACCTGCGGCGGCAAGGGAGCCGTGCGCCAGGAAAAGACGCTCTCGGTCACCATCCCGGCCGGCGTCGAGGACGGCATGAAGATCAGGCTGTCCGGCAACGGCGAGGCCGGCGTGCGCGGCGCCCCGGCGGGCGACCTCTACATCTTCCTCCATGTGGCTCCGCATCGCCTGTTCCAGCGCGACGGCCACAACATCCATTGCCGCGTACCGATCCCCATGAGCACGGCCGCGTTGGGCGGCCAGATCGACGTGCCCTCGATCGAGGGCAAGAGGCTGTCGGTGAACATCCCGGCCGGCACCCAGTCCGGTCGGCAGATCCGGCTGCGCGGCAAGGGCATGAGCGTCCTGCAGGAGCATGGCCGCGGCGACATGTATGTCGAGCTTGCGGTCGAGACGCCGGTCAACCTGACCAAGCGGCAGATCGAACTGTTGCAAGAGTTCGATCGCGAGGGCAATTCGGCCGATGGCCATCACCCCGAGAGCGAAGGCTTCTTCCAGCGGGTGAAGGACTTCTGGAACGTGCTGCGCGACTGAACCCTTGGGAGGAGCGGCCTTGTACGAGTTGTGGATCGCCAACAAGAACTACTCGTCCTGGTCGCTGCGCCCCTGGGTGCTGATGACGACGCTGGGCATTCCCTTCGAGGAGCGCCAGGTTCCGTTCGGCCGGGGCTCGAACTGGGACAGCTTCCGCGCCTTCTCCCCGTCCGGGACCGTGCCTACCCTTCGCGACAGCGACAATGTCGTCTGGGATTCGGTGGGCATCGCGGAATATTTGGCCGAGCGCCACCCGGGCGTCTGGCCAGGCGATCCTGCAGCGCGGGCATGGGCACGCTGTGCTGCCGCCGAGATGCATTCCTCGTTCGGCACCTTGCGCTCGCGCTGTCCGATGAGCTGCGGCACCCGGGTCGAACTCACGGAGATCCCGCCGGAACTGGAACGCGACGTCGCGCGGATCGACGAGATCTGGAACCAGGGGCTCGGCCGTTTCGGCGGTTCCTTCCTCGCCGGCTCGGACTTCACGGCTGTGGACGCCTTCTTCGCGCCGGTGGCGTTCCGCATCCAGGGCTACGGGCTGAAGCTGGGCGACGTGGCGTCGGCTTATGCGACGAAGCTGCTGGAGCTTCCAGCCATGAAGCAGTGGTACGAGGCGGCACTGGCAGAGGCATGGCGCGAGCCGGGCCATGAGGAAGAGATCGCGGCCACCGGCAGGCTGGTCTTGGATCTGCGCCGGCCGGTCCAGCCATGAGGGGTTGCACGGACGCATGGCCCCCATGATCTAGGACTGGTGCCCTTCCGCTTGCTTTGCGGCGCTGCAACATCATATAGAACTGGTGTGCAGAGCGAGCCGTCCGGCGGTCCGCTCGATCCGGGTAGCGTGAAACGTCCTGCAGCTAGCAGGATTGGCCCGGTCTACGGCACCCCCTCCTCCTGAAGCGACCATGTCACGCGGGTCGTCCCTCGACACCCGTCCGGATGGACGTGCCTCGTTTGCGCGTCTCCCGAGAGGCTGGGCCAATGACGCCCGGCCGAAAGGAAACTTTTGTCTGAATTCGCTACGCTCGGCCTGGCCGAGCCCATTCTGCAAGCCCTGGAAGCCGAGGGCTATACCACTCCTACCCCTATTCAGAGCCGCGCCATCCCGCTGGTGCTGGAAGGCCGCGACCTGCTGGGCATCGCCCAGACGGGCACCGGCAAGACGGCGGCCTTTGCCCTGCCGATCCTTCACCAGCTGGCATCGTCGCCCAGCCCGCGGCGCCCGCGCAACGTGCGCACGCTGGTGCTGAGCCCGACGCGCGAGCTGGCGGCCCAGATCGAGCAGTCGTTCCGCGTCTATGGCCGCAAGCTGCGGATCTCCACTGGCGTCGTGTTCGGCGGCTCCCCGCTCGGCCGCCAGGAGCGGATGATGGGCCCAGGGCTCGATGTCCTGGTCGCCACGCCCGGCCGCCTGCTCGACCTGATCGAGCGCCGCGCGCTGACGATCGAGAATGTCGAGATCCTGGTCCTGGACGAAGCCGACCAGATGCTGGACCTGGGCTTCATCCACGCGTTGCGCCGCATCGTGAAGATGCTGCCGAAGGAGCGCCAGACGCTGTTCTTCTCGGCGACGATGCCGCAGAGCATCGCGGCGCTGGCGCGCGAGTACCTGACCGACCCGGTCAAGGTCGAGGTCACCCCGGTGGCGACCACGGCCGAGCGCGTCAACCACGCGATCATGCCGGTCTACGGGCCTGACAAGCCGTCGGTGCTCCGTACGATCCTGAGCCAGCCCGAGGTCCAGCGCAGCCTGGTCTTCTCGCGCACCAAGCATGGTGCCGACAAGATCGTGCGCTATCTCGAGCAGTCCGGCATCGACGCCGCGGCCATCCATGGCAACAAGTCGCAGGGCCAGCGCGAGCGCGCCCTCGACGCGTTCCGCAAGGGCCGTCTGCCGGTGCTGGTCGCGACCGACATCGCGGCGCGCGGCATCGACGTGGAAGGTGTCAGCCACGTGATCCAGTACGACCTGCCGGACGTGCCGGAGACCTATGTCCACCGGATCGGCCGCACGGCCCGGGCCGGTGCCACGGGTATCGCGATCGCGCTCTGTGCGCCCGACGAGCGCGGCAACCTGCGCGACATCGAGCGCCTGACCCGTTCGCGGATCCCGTTGCTCGACATGCCGAAGATCGAGCCGTCGACGGTCCGCTTCGGCGAGGTCGGCCCGAACGACAACCCGGCGCCGCGTCGTCACCAGCAGCCTTCCTCCTATCGTGGAGCGGGTGCCGGTGCGCCGCGCCGGACTTCGTCCGACGGTCGTCCGGCCTATCGCGCGGAAGGCTTCCGCAGCGAGTATCGCAGCGCCCGCAGCAACGGCACGACCGATCGCTGACGAACGCTTCGACGGACGCATGATCTTGGGCCGGAGAGGGAGACCTCTCCGGCCCTTGTCGTTTCAGAAGCCTTCCAGCACGGTCTTGCCGATCGAGCTGGCGCTTTCGACCTGCGCATGGACCTTCTTCAGGTTCGCCGCATCGATCCGGCCGGCATGGCTCGTCATCGTGCTTCGCAGCCGGCCTGCGTCCACCAGCTCACTCACCTGATTCAGCAATCTGTGCTGCGCATCGATGTCCGCCGTCTGGAACATCGAGCGGGTGAACATGAACTCCCAATGCACCGACACGCTCTTGCGCTTGAACGGCGAGATGTCGAGCGTTGCCGGATCGTCGATCAGGACGAAGCGTCCCTGCGGTGCGATCAGCTCCGCGATGGCCACCAGATGCCGGTCGGTATGGGTGGTGGAGAACACGAAGCCGGGTGCCCCCAGCCCCAGCGCCTCGACCTGCGCGGGCAGCGGCTGGCCATGGTCGATGATGTGATCTGCGCCCATGGCACGGCACCAGTCCTGTGTCTCCGGCCGGGACGCGGTCGCGATCACGGCCAAGCCGCGCAGCTTGGCGAGCTGGATGGCGATCGAGCCGACACCGCCGGCACCGCCGACGATCAGGATGGCGCGAGGCGCGCCCGGCACCTCTCTCGCCACGTGCAGCCGGTCGTCCATCGCCTCCCAGGCGGTGATGGAGGTGAGCGGCAGGGCGGCCGCTTCAGCAAAGCCGAGCGTGCGCGGCTTGCGTCCAACGATCCGCTCGTCGACCAGATGGAATTCGGCGTTGGTACCCGGCCGGTCGAGAGCACCGGCGTAGAACACCTCGTCACCCACGGAGAACAGGCTTGCCTGGTCTCCCACCGCCTTTACGACCCCGGCGGCGTCGTAGCCCAGCACATGCGGCTTGCCGGGTTCGGGCTTCGTTCGGACACGCATCTTCACGTCGACCGGATTGACCGAGACCGCCCGAACCTCGACCAAAAGGTCGCGGCCTTTGGGGGACGGCGTGGGCAGATCGACTTCGATCAGCGCGTTCTCAGCGGTAATGGGTCCAGGTTGCTCGAAAGCGATGGCGCGCATGGCAGTCTCCGTTGCTTGGCTGACCCCGCACTTGCGCCTTGGCAGCCGTTCGAGCAAGAACGCACATGAACAGCCTATAGTGTCGAAAAGGATACCGTGATGCCGCGCGTGCCCCACGATCGCTTCGACTGCGGACCGGGCTGTCCAGTGGAGGCCACGCTCTCGCTGATCGACGGCAAGTGGAAAGGTGTGATCCTCTATCATCTCCTGCATGGCACGCTCCGCTTCAACGAGATTCGCCGCCGGGTGCCGAGCGTCACCCAGCGCATGTTGACCAACCAGCTGCGCGAGCTGGAGGCCGATGGCCTGGTGAGGCGGAAGGTCTATGCGGAAGTGCCGCCCCGGGTGGAGTACAGCCTGTCAGAGCGTGGGCAGACGCTGGCGCCGGTCATTGAGGCCCTGCGGAGCTGGGGCGAGCAGCACATCGCCAAGGTACCGTCGTCGTCATCACCCGTTCGTCCGGTCCCGGCAGAAGATCATGTCGCAGCGTGAAGGAGTGGACTCAATGGCGGTGGTCGTAGCCGTGAGCCAGAGCCCGGTTCATCGGTTCAGCAAGGAGAGCCTCGAGCGCATCGAGCTCGTGGCCGGCGAGGGCGTGGCTGGCGACGCCCATCGAGGCGTGACGGTCAAGCACCGCTCCCGGGTCCGGGTCGACCCGACCCGGCCGAACCTCCGCCAGGTCCACCTGATCCAGGCCGAGCTGATCCACGAACTCCAGGGCAAGGGCTTCCGGGTGTCGCCAGGCGTGATGGGCGAGAACATCACGACCTCCGGTCTCGACCTTCTGGCGCTGCCGACCGGGACCCGGATCCATGTCGAGGGGGGCGCGGTCCTGGAGCTGACCGGTTTGCGCAACCCATGTGCCCAGCTCGATCACTATCAGCAAGGGCTTACCGCGGCTGTCCTGGACCGGGACGAGCAGGGCCGGCTGGTGCGCAAGGCGGGCGTGATGGCGGTCGTCCAGACCGGTGGCGTCGTCGTCCCTGGCGCGGCAGTCAGGGTCGAGCTTCCCCCTTCCCCGCACCGCCCGCTGGCACCGGTCTGATCCTTAGCGCTTGCCTAGCCTTGCCCAGGGCGGCAAAGGTGGCCTTGGGCGATGCCCTTCCGGGGAGGCTCCGGGAGCCAGAACAACCGTTAGCGCCGGCATCCATGCGTGTGGCGTCGCCCTGGCGTGCCGGTAATAAAGGAAACGAACGATGGCTTCGGTCACCGTCAACAAGGTCGACAAGTATTACGGGTCGGTGCAGGTGCTGCACGGCGTCGATGTCGACATCAAGGATGGCGAGTTCGTAGTGCTGGTCGGCCCGTCGGGCTGCGGCAAGTCCACGCTGCTGCGCATGATCGCGGGACTGGAAGAGATCAGCAAAGGCGAGATCTCGATCGGTGGCCGCGTCGTGAACGACGTGGCGCCGAAGGACCGGGACATCGCGATGGTGTTCCAGAACTACGCGCTTTACCCGCACATGACCGTGAAGGAGAACATGGCGTTCTCCCTGAAGCTCGCGAAGGCGCCGAAGAACGTCATCGACGAGCGGGTCGGCAAGGCCGCCGGCATCCTGGGCCTGGGCCAGTTGCTCGACCGCTACCCGCGGCAGCTGTCCGGCGGTCAGCGCCAGCGCGTCGCCATGGGCCGTGCTATCGTGCGCGACCCGCAGGTGTTCCTCTTCGACGAGCCCTTGTCGAACCTGGACGCCAAGCTGCGCGTGCAGATGCGCACCGAGATCAAGGAACTGCACCAGCGCCTGAAGACGACCGCCGTCTACGTGACCCACGACCAGATCGAGGCCATGACCATGGCCGACCGGATCGTCGTGATGCAGGGCGGCAATGTCGAGCAGATCGGCGCGCCGCTGGAGCTCTATGACCGCCCGAACAATCTGTTCGTGGCCGGGTTCATCGGGTCGCCGTCCATGAACTTCATCGATGGCAAGCTGCGTATCGATGGTGCCGGCGCGTCCGTCATCAGCAAGGACGGGGTGACCCGGCTCCCGGTGCCGGCGCGGCTGGGCGGTCAGGACGGCATGGAAGTCGTGTACGGCGTGCGGCCGGAGCATCTCTACATGAGCCAGGACGGCCAGGGCATTCCCGCCAAGGTCATCGTGGTCGAGCCGACCGGTGCCGAGACGATGGTGGTCGTGCACATGGCGGGCCAGGAGATCCAGGCGATCTTCCGCGAGCGTCACCGCTTCGAGCCTGGCCAGGACATCACCCTGCTGCCAGACGTCGACCACCTCCATCTGTTCGACAAGCGCTCCGGCCAGCGCCTCAACCCCTGAACCATCGCCACTCGAAGGACGCCGCCGGTCACCCGATCGGCAGCGACTTTTTGACGGCGTTCATTCAGGCTGCAGCTTCGAGTTCCAGGACGGTACGGCTGACCGGGACCTTCGGCAGGTGCGCTATCCTGCTATGTTCGGCCCTGACCGTTCAGCGCCGTGTCGACGGCCCAGCGCGCATGCAGGGCCGTGGTGTCGAAGGCGGGGCAGTCGAGATCGCCCTGGCTCAGCAGCATGCAGATTTCCGTGCAACCAAGGATCACCGAATCGGCGCCCTGCACCCGCAGGCGTGCCACCACGTCCAGGTAGACCTGCTTCGATTCAGGCCGGACGATCCCCTGGCAAAGCTCGTCGTAGATGATCCGGTGGACGATCTGGCGGTCTGCCGCGTCCGGCACGAGCACGTCCAGCTCATGATGCGTGCGCAGCCGACCCCGGTAGAAGTCCTGTTCCATCGTGTAGCCGGTTGCGAGCAGCGCCGGGCGGCGGCAGCCAGCAGCACGGACCGCGCGCCCGGTACCGTCGGCGATGTGCAGGAGCGGGATGCCGGCCGCGGCCTCCACGGCGTCGGCCATCTTGTGCATCGTGTTGCTGGCAATGAGCATGAGTTCGGCCCCGCCAGCCACGAGGCCCTGCGCCGCCTGCTCCATGGCGCGGGTGGCTTTCTCCCAGTCCTCCTCGGCCTGCAGCGCCTCGATCTCGGCGAAATCGAACGACAAGACCAGCAGCCTTGCCGAATGAAGGCCGCCCAGCCTTGCCCGGACCTCCTCGTTCAGGAGCCGGTAGTAGATGGCCGTGCTTTCCCAGGACAGGCCGCCGATCACACCGATGGTCTTCAACTGCGTCGTCTCCAGCGCCAGACGATATGTTCCCTGCCCTCAGCAAGCAGCCGCCTTCCATCCGCCACAAAGCCCAGGCGATAGAGCACCCTACCCGGGCCACGATGGTCCGGGTCGGTGAAGGCCACCAGTTCGGCGAGACCCAGCCGGCGCACCGCATGCTCGATGGCGGCCTGCGACGCTTCGGTCGCATAGCCCTGGCCGCGCGCCATCAGCTCGATATGGAAGCTCAGTTCGATTTCGGGGCTGCCGGCTGCGATGCGAGGCGTCACCCCGACCTGGCCGACAATGGTTCCGGGCTGGTCGCTCTGCTCGATCGACCAGACTCCATAGCCCGGCAGGTAGGCCTCGGCCGAGGCCAGGATCGGGCGCAGGACCAGGCGCGGCGTGATCAGGGTTGGCAGGCTCGCCGCCAGCGGCTCGTCCGGTGCACCGTCGCAGCAGGGCTCCCGGTTCGTGCCGCAGAACGCGCACTGGCCATGGCCATGGACCCAGATCAACGGGGCCGGGGTGCCGCAGAACGGACACCGCTCCGCCGGCACATCCTTCATGCGACGAGCTCCCGCACGGCGTTGCGGTAATCATGGGCGGCCTGGTCGTGACGGCGATGGCGCCCATCCCGCACCTGCCAGACGCCACCCACCATGACGTGCCGGACGAGGTCGCGGCCCGGCGCCAGGACCAGGCTGTCCAGGAGCGCGTCGCCGTCCCGCGTCGTCAACCTCGGGTGATCATGGTCGAGCACGACCAAGTCCGCGCGCGAGCCCGGCTCGATCCGGCCGATCGGCCGCCCCATCGACTGGCGCCCTCCTTCGAGCACGGCTTTGAACAAGCGGGCACCCGTATGCGGTGCGGTGGCACTGGCGGCCACCGTCCGGCGCAGCGTGTGCGTGCGCTGTCCGTACTCCAGCCAGCGCAGCTCTTCGCATGGGTCGATCACGACATGGCTGTCGGTCCCGATCGCGATGCGGCCGGCCGCCTCCAGCCAGTCCGGCAGGCGGAACAGGCCGTCGCCCAGGTTGCCTTCCGTGGTCGGACACAGTCCCGCCACCGCACCCCGCCCAGCCAGCGCCAGGAGTTCGGCATCATCCAGATGCGTCGCATGGATCAGGGTCCAGCGCTCGTCGATCTCGACCAGGTCGAGCAGAAGTTCGCCCGGACGCCGGCCGGTCGCCTCCATGCACTCGCGGACCTCGCGCACCTGCTCGGCCAGATGGAGATGGATCGGACCCTGCGGATCCAGGCTCCTCCAGTTGTCGGTCGCGGAGCGCAATGCCTCCGGGGGCACCGCCCGCAGCGAGTGCGGCGCGATGCCAACCCGCTCGTCCGGCCGGCCGGCCGTTTCGGCCTGCAGGCGAGTCACCAGCCGGAAGTAGGCATCGAGGTCGTGGAGGAAGCGCCGCTGCCCAGGATCGGGCGGCGCGCCGAAGCCGCCTGCCATGTAGAGCGAAGGCAGCATCGTGATCCCGATGCCAGCCTCCCGCGCCGCTTCCAGGTGAGCCAGTGCCATGGCCGCGGGATCGTCATGCGGCCGCCCGTCGGCACGGTGATGGAGATAGTGGAACTCGCCGACGGTCGTGTAGCCGGCTTCCAGCATCTCGACATAAAGCTGGGTCGCAATCGCCCGCACAGTTTCGGGCGTCATGCGGCCGGCAAAGGCGTACATCACCCCGCGCCACGTCCAGAAACTCGCCTCCCCTTCCGGCAGCTGCTCGGCAAGCCCGGCCATGGCTCGCTGGAACGCATGGCTGTGCACGTCGGGCACGCCCGGCAGGAGAAGGCCGACCTGCTCTAAACCGGGCGGGGCCGGGACACCTGCCTCCACGGATGCGATGGCACCGGCTGCATCCGGAAGGACGAGCACGTCGTCCGCCCATCCCCCCGGCAGCAGAGCCTTCCTCGCGTGGATCACGCCCATTTCCCCAGCGCTACCGCCTGACGGGGAGCACCGGTATCACAACGCCCCCGCCACATCGATCTCCGGGTGGATCTATTCGACGGTCACGGACTTCGCGAGGTTGCGCGGCTGGTCCACATCCGTCCCCTTGGCGACCGCCGTATGGTAGGCGAGCAACTGCACCGGGATCGAGTATAGGATCGGCGCCACGAACGGGTCGCAGTCCGGCATCTGCACGCAGTGCCAGGCGTACTCGCCCAGCTGGTCGCAGCCGGCCTTGTCGGTCAGCAGGATAATCTTGCCGCCGCGCGCCTTCACTTCCTGCAGATTGCTGGCGGTCTTCTCGAACAGGTCGTCGCGCGGGGCTACCACGATCACCGGCACGTTCTCGTCGATGAGCGCGATCGGTCCATGCTTCAGCTCGCCCGCCGCATAGCCCTCGGCATGGATGTAGCTGATCTCCTTCAGCTTCAGCGCCCCTTCCAGGGCGATCGGATACATCGCCCCGCGGCCGATATAGAGCACGTCGCGCGCATGCATGACATCGCCGGCGATCTTCAGGATCAGCTCGCTATGCTCCAGCACATGCACGAGCTTGGCCGGGATCTCGTCCAGCGCCGTCGTGAGCGCAGCCTCGCGTTCGGCGCTCAGGCGGCCGCGGGCCCGGGCAGCGCCGATGGCGAGGCAGGCGAGCGTGGCAAGCTGGGTCGTGAACGCCTTGGTGGATGCGACGCCGATCTCGGGGCCGGCCAGCGTGCGCAGGGTGCCGTCCGCCTCGCGCGCAATCGAGCTCTCCGCCACATTCACGATGGCCAGGGTCTTGCGGGCATGGGACTTCACGTAGCGCAGGGCGGCCAGCGTGTCGGCGGTCTCGCCGGATTGCGAGATGAACATGGCCGCCTGCCCCTGCACCAGAGGCGGCTCGCGGTAGCGGAACTCGGACGCGATGTCCCAGTCGACCGGCAAGCCGGCGAACTTCTCGAACCAGTACTTGCCGACCAGGCCGGCATAGGAGGCGGTGCCGCAGGCGACGATCGAAAGGCGCTCGAGCGTGGCCAGGTCGAACGGGAGGTCGGGCAGCGTGACCTTGTGGGTCTTGGGATCCGCGAACGAGCGCAGCGTGTCGCCGATGACCGCCGGCTGCTCGTGGATCTCCTTTTCCATGAAGTGGCGATGGTTGCCCTTGCCGATCATGGCGCCGCTGAACGCCGTCTGCCGGATCGGGCGGTCGACCACCTGGCCGCTCTCGTCATGCACGACGGCGCCGGTGCGGGTGAGGACGGCCCAGTCGCCTTCGTCCAGGTACTGGATCTGGTCGGTGAGCGGGGCCAGCGCCAGCGCATCAGAGCCGATGAACATCTCGCCCTGGCCGTAGCCGATGGCAAGCGGGCTGCCGCGGCGCGCGGCGATCAGGAGGTCGGGATGACCCTCGAACAGGATGGCGAGCGCGAAGGCGCCATGGAGGCGCCCCAGCACCTTGGCGGCCGCATCGGTGGGGGCCAGACCCTTGGCCAGCTGCTCCGCGATGAGATGCGGCACCACCTCGGTGTCCGTCTGGGTCTCGAAGCGGCGGCCGCGTGCCACCATCTCGTCGCGCAGCTCACGGAAGTTCTCGATGATGCCGTTATGCACGACCGCCACGCCGTCCGCCTTGTGCGGATGGGCATTGGTCTCAGTAGGCGCCCCATGGGTCGCCCAGCGTGTATGGCCGATCCCGGTGGTGCCGGCGAGCGGCCACGCGTCCAGCTCGTGCGCGAGCTTGTCGAGCTTGCCTTCCGCCCTGCGCCGTACGATCCGGTCGTCGACCAGCGTGGCGATGCCGGCACTGTCGTAACCGCGATACTCGAGCCGACGCAGTCCCTCGAGGAGCAAGGGCGCGGCATCGGCCTTGCCGATGACGCCGACAATTCCGCACATGTGCTATGATCTCCGGTACAATATCCGGCTATCTAGCCGACCATTTTCTATCGACTAGGCCGTACCGACCACACCGTCCCGAAATTTAGCTGGATTGCATGCCCCGGTCGATCGGACGCACCAGCGCAGCATACCGCGGAGCAGCAGCTCAGTCGCGGCGACGATTGCGCCGCCGCGACGGCTCCTCGCCGCCGCCGCCGTGGGTAGGGGCCAGACCGGAGAATGCGACGGGTCCTAGGAGGGCCTCGATCTCGGAAATGCTCGGGACATGTGCCGGGACGTGGCTGTCCAGTGCCTCGCGCATGGCCCGCACATGCACGGCCGAGGTGCCACAGCAGCCGCCGATGATCTGCGCCCCCGCATCGCGCGCAAGCCGCGCATAGTTCGCCATCACTTCGGGCGAGCCCGAATATTTGATGGCGCCGTCGACATACTCGGGCACGCCGCAATTGCCCTTGGCGACGATGATGTCGTTCGCGTCTCTGGACTTGCGGAACGACAGGATCGAGTGGAGCAGCTGGGCCGGACCGATCCCGCAATTGGCGCCGAAACCGATCGGCCGGACCGGCAGGACATGCGCGGCACCGAGAGCAGCTTCCGGGGTCAGGCCCATCATCGTGCGGCCATTCGTGTCGAAGCTCATGGTGGTCACGATCGGCAGGCCTGCCCGGGCAGCGCCTTCGACGGCGGCGGCCATCTCTTCCTGTGCTGAGATCGTCTCGATCCACAGCACGTCCGCCCCGCCCTCGGCCAGCGCGATCGCCTGCTCGGCAAAGGCTTCGACGCCTTCCTCGTGCGAGAGCGCGCCTACGGGCTGGAAGATCTCCCCCGTCGGGCCGATCGAGCCGCAGACCAGTACCTTGCGGGAGGCGCCGTCCGCGACCTCGCGCGCGACACGTGCGGCCGCCCGGTTGAGCTCACCGACACGGCCCTGCACCTCGTGCAGCTTCAGGCGATGGCGGTTGCCACCGAAGCTGTTGGTCAGGATCAGGTCCGAACCGGCATCGACGAAGTCCTGGTGCACCTTCCGGATACGCTCCGGGAACTCGACGTTCCAGAACTCGGGGCTGTCCCCGGACATGAGCCCTTGCGCGAACAAGTTGGTGCCCATCGCCCCGTCCGCGACCAGGAAGGACTTTTCAGCGAGGAGGTCGGCGATGGGATGGGACATGGATCGGGGAACCTGCAGACAGTAGGAAGTTAGGGGCGAGCTAGACCCGTGCGCGGCCAATGGCGACCCGGCCACGGCGGCGCGGCCGCTGGTCGGCGGCCGATGTGATGCCGCGGGCTCGCCGTCGCTCCCGCAGGCGCTGGACGATCTCCAAGCGCTGCTGGTTGCTTGCGGCACCCCAGGTGGAAATCTCCGACAGCGTCCGCATGCAGCCTTCGCATAGTCCGCTGGCCGGATCGATCCGGCAGATGCCGACGCAAGGAGTGGGAATCTCAGGCAGCACGCAACACGCTCACGGGAAAGATATAAGGCTTTCTTTATGTGCTTGTCAAACGAGCTGCCGCCATCCTCGGGACGACGATTGCTTGCCCCGCTGCGTCAAACTGCCGATCCGCGTCATCAGGACAGCGGGATCATCACGTGCTTGCGGAAGGTGGCCGTCGTGGCCATCCCCTGGTACCAGCGCTGAAGGTTGCCCAGGACCGGCCGGTCGACGGGCAGTTGCATGTAGCGGTTCGTAGCTGCCGCTGCCGGGATGTCGCCCATCGTCAGGCTGTCCCCGGCGACGAACGGGTGATCGGCCAGCCACTTGTCCAGAACGCTGAAAATGTCCCCGAGCCTGCGTGCGGCACCGGCCAGTGCCTCCTCATCCCGCTGGGCGAGCGGGGTGCGTACGAAGCCGATGAAGAGCGGACCCAGCACCGGCTGGACCGTCGTCTGCTGCCAGTCCATCCACTGGTCCGCCTGCGCACGCATGGCCGGTTCCTCGTTCCAGAGCGTACCTCGCCCCCAGCGGGCGGCGAGATAGCGGACAATGGCATTGCTTTCCCACACCACGGTGCCGTGATCGTCGATGACCGGGATCAGCCGGTTCGGGTTGCGCGCCGCGTACTCCGCCGTATCCAGGCCGCCAAACGGACCGCCCACGTCCTGGCGCTCATGGGCAAGACCGAGTTCGGCGATCGTCCACATCACCTTCTGCACGTTCAGCGAGTTGACCCGCCCCCACACCCTGATCATCGCCTTTTCCTCTCGCCTGTCACCCGCGCTCGCGGAACGCTCTTGGATGAGGGCCGGGTATCGGTCAACGGCGGGGCTGGAACGGGATGCCGCTCATGGAACCGCCGATCCCGGCGCCAACGCCGCGCTTGCACTGGCGCCAGGAACCGTCTTCCACCGACGCCGTTGCCGGTCAGATGGCCGGCGCTAACGGGCGAGGCATGCATGGGGAGGAATCAGGCACGATCCGCGGGAGGCGAACGAGGGCGCGACGAAATCCCGGTCGGCCACAAGGCGATCCGACTGCTGCGCGACCTTCTGGGCCTGTCCGATCCGACGGAAGTACAGGGCCGGATCCGTCTGCATACGCTGTCCCTCACCCGTTGGGTGGCGGTCGTGGGCCAGCTCTTCACCGTGCTGTTCGTGCACTACTCGCTTGGCATCGCGCTTCCGATCGAGTGGCTCATCCCCGGGATCGCCGTCTCGGCGGCCATCAACCTGTTCTTGATGTTCACCCTTCATGCCGCCACGCGCCTGTCCGAGCGCTCGGCCCTTCTCCTGTTCGGCTTCGACATCCTGCAGCTGGGCTACCTGCTGGCGCTCACCGGCGGGCTGCGCAATCCGTTCGCAGCCCTGGTCGCTGTACCGCTGATGCTGGGGGCGGCCACGCTCGGGCTGCGGTCGACCGTGCTGCTGAGCCTGCTCGCGGTGGCGACGCTCACCGGCCTCTCGTTCGTGCCGACGGCGCTGCCCTGGTTCGAGCATGGGCTGGCTTTTCCTGGGCTCTATGTGGCGGCGGTCTGGACGGCGCTCACCATGGCGTCGATCCTGCTCGCCGCCTACGCCTGGCGTGTCGCCGAGGAGACAAGGCGGATGACCGATGCCCTGGGCGCTGCGCAGATGGCCCTGGCCCGCGAGCAGGAGATGTCGGCCCTGGGCGCCCTCGCCACGGCCGCCGCTCATGAACTGGGTTCGCCGCTCGCAACCATCCTGATCACCGCCAGGGAGATGCTGAACGAGCTGGAGGAGGACGATCCTCTGCGAGCAGAGACGCAAGTCCTTCTGGATCAGACCTTGCGCTGCCGGACAATTCTGGCCGGCATTGGCCGAAGACGTGACCACGACGAACATGCGCCGTTCGTCCGTGCGCCGTTGTCCAGCGTATTGCGGGAAATCGCCGACATCTATGCGCGCCCCGCGGTCACTTTGGAAGTGAGCTGCAGGATCGCGGATGGACTGGGCGAACCCATGCTCGTTCCCACCCCCGAACTTCGTCATGCCCTAGGAAACCTCCTGAACAACGGGCTCGGATTCGCGAAAAGCAGGCTCGAGGTCAGGGTAGAGCATGACTACAATGAGGTACGCGTGGTGCTTCACGATGATGGTCCCGGATTCGCGCCAGAAGTCTTGGAATGGCTGGGGGAGCCCTATCTTTCCACCCGACGAGATCATGGCGGGTTGGGTCTAGGCGTGTTCATCGCCACTACACTGCTTGCACGTACGGGCGCTGCCTTGCATGTTGAGAACGCAAGCGATGGAGCCGTCGTGACCATTCGCTGGTCGAGCGAAGCGTGGCGGCGCTCCTTCGGGGAGAATGTGGGATGAACGAACGGGCGGCGATCGGCCCGCGAGTCGGTATGTCGGGCATGGTGGAGCTGGAGTCCGGCGAGGAGCCGACCTTGCTCCTGGTGGACGACGACGCGCCGTTGCGCCGGTCGCTGCAGCGTGCGCTGGAGCGCCGCGGATTTCGGGTATTTCCCGGCGAAAGCTACCGGGAGGGCTTGAACCTGGTGCACTCCTTGAAGTTGCAATACGCGGTCATCGATCTGCGATTGGACGACGGCAGCGGCATCGAACTGGTCCGGCGCCTGCGCGAGATCCATGCCAAGGCGAGGGTCGTTATCCTAACCGGCTATGGCAACATCGCGACGGCCGTCGCCGCGGTGAAGGCCGGCGCCATCGACTATCTTGCCAAGCCGGTCGATGCCGACGAGGTGATCGCGGCGCTGCTGGCGACCGGAGCCGCCTTGCCGCCGCCACCGCAAAACCCGATGTCGGCCGATCGGGTTCGATGGGAACATATTCAAAGAGTCTTCGAGCAGTGCAATCGCAATGTATCCGAGACGGCACGTCGGCTGAACATGCACCGGCGAACGTTGCAGCGTATTCTCAACAAGCGCGCCCCCAAGGAATGAACTGGGCGGGAAGATGGCGGGCGCTGTCGCGGCGCCCGCAGTTGCACGTGACGGGGGTCTCCTCCGAGGAGTGTTGGCGATGATGAGCGACACGAGCGAGCGACTACGTAGCGAGACCGACTTGAAGCGGCTGCTTCTGGTTGAAGACGATGCGCCTCTGCGCCGGAACCTCTCTCGTTCTCTCGAAAAGGCCGGGTTCACCGTAGCCGCGGCTGCAACATTGAAGGAGGCGCACGAGCAGGCGGCCGACAGCCCGCCCGACTACGCGGTGCTCGACCTTAACCTGGGCGACGGGCACGGGATGGAACTGGTCTACACGCTCCAGGAGCTAAGGACCGGCACGCGGATCGTGATCCTCACCGGGTACGACAGCATCGCCAGCTCTCTGGTCGCGCTGAAGGCGGGTGCGGTCGACTATCTGGCCAAGCCGGCCAGCGCCGACCAGATCGTGTCGGCCCTGCTAGGCAGTGAGCATGTGAAGTCTAGCGACGGCAGCGAGATCCCGATGTCCGCGGACCGGATCCGGTGGGAACACATTCAGCGTGTGTTCGAGCAGTGCAACCGGAACGTCTCGGAGACTGCCCGCCGCCTCGAGATGCACCGGCGGACGCTGCAGCGCATCCTCAGCAAGCGTGCGCCGAAGAACTGAGTGCCTATGGCAGCGGGCCAGGAGACTTTCCATGCCCCGACGGACCCGCTTGAAAGCTTGAACGGGAAGCCGGGTGCTCCGTGCCAAGAAGCAGCCACCCGTTCTGGACCGAGCCGGCCCGAGTATGCGGTAGGACCGGCTCAGTTCTTCCCCGACAGCGTCTCGAAAAGGATGATCGAGCCACGTGGCTGCCCCTCGGCGACGGGCGACAGGGCCACCGCGAGTGCCTGGGCAGTACGTACGCGCCCAGGGCTCACATAGGTCGCGCTGAAGCTGCCGCGCTGCATGCTGCCGCTGGCAAGATGGTTCCACATGTCCTTCAGGTTGGCGGCACGCAGGATCATGATGGTGTCGAGCCGCCGGCCGATCGTGGCCTTGGGGTCCAGGTTCAGCCAGGTCGCAAGCGCCTTGTTGATCTGCTTGATCTCCCGGTCGGGGTTCAGGATCATGATCGGCAAGGGGCAGGTTTCCATGACCTTGAGCAGATCCTGGTTGTTTCCTGCCACCGTCAGCTGGTCGAGATCGCGATGGAGCGCCTGCGTGCGCAGTTGCGCGTGCACCAGCGAGAAGGTCCGCAGCGTCGAGGCCAGGTTGGTGCGGTCCGGCGCGGCGTTCGCGACCTCGTTGACCAGCGTGGACAGCCGGATGTGCCGCTGGTCGGCGATCTCCTTCAGATAGGTCCAGAAATCTGGCTCCAGCTTGATGGAGGTGCGTACGTCGCCGACGCGCATGGTCTTTCGGATCATCGACGGCGGCCCAGCTTGGACGGACGGAGCAGGCATACCATGATACTCACACACATACCGGATTGCGGTTGAGGCCGATATAGCGGCCCGATAAGTTATTTTACGGTTAAGCGCCGGAACGAAAAACAGATGCAGCCTACTGGGACTCCAGGAAGAACGGCCTGAGTAGCCGGCCTGCACTGCTCAGCGACGTGGGGATCGGGTAGTGACGGAATTCGAGCGCGACGTGGCCGGCTCGCCGGCGTTGGACGAGGCCGAGGGATCGAACGGCCTGACTGGCGACTTGCTGATTGGCCAGGCCGGCGCCGATACCCTTGCGTCGCAGGTGCCGGCTCCGCCGCCCGCTCCGTCCGCCATCCCCGACACGACCCCACTTCCGCCGACGCCGCCAACAGAGAATGCCGATGGCATGAATGTGGCGCCCGATGCGGCGACAACCGCAGAACGCCAGCCGACGCCGCCGGCCGCGACAGAGACTCAGACGGTCGCCAACAATGCGGCGGCGACGGTCGGCGGCGAGATCATCACGGTGCAGACGCCGGAGCCGGGCGAGCGCGAGGTCATCCTCGTTCAGGCGGGACAGAAGTTCGCGCTTCCTGACGGAGCTTTCGATCCCCGCACTGCAACCTATGTCCCGGACGGCCAGGACTTGGTCATCACGCTGGCCGATGGCGGCGTGGTGGTGCTGGTCAATTTCTTTGCGCCTCCGCCGGCCGGCGAGGAGGCGCCCGGCCTGTCCGTGCTGGGCGGTCCGGTGGTGGCGGCCGACACCCTCATGGCAAGTGCGGAGCGGCTGGCCAATGTCGAGCCGGCCGCCGGTCCGGAAGGCGGCCAGCAGACCAGCGGTCCCGTCGCCGATTCGGGTGGCGGCATCTACACCTTCTACGGCCCGACCGGCATCGGTCCGGGCATCGACCCGACCGGCCCCCTCGGCCCCACGGCCCTCAATTACGGTTTCCGCGAGATCCAGCCGCAGGGCACGCTCGTGGCGGAAGCAGATGGCGAGACGCCCGTCTCGCCGCCTCCGCCGCCGCCAGTCTCGCCGCCGCCTCCGCCAGTGTCGCCACCACCGCCGGTCTCTCCCCCGCCACCGGTGTCACCTCCGCCGCCGCCGCCCCCCGCGGAGAACGAGGCACCGACGCTGGAGGTGCGCCCGCTCATCATCGGCCGCATCGCCGAACTGTCGGACGGGTTCAAGCTGGCCAGCGGCCAAGTGCTTCCGCCGTTCGAGGAAGGTCAGGCCTACGAAACGGACGAAGTCTTCGGTGTCGAACCGAACAACCTCAAGCTGGACGTCGACCGCGAGGTCACGGTCGTCTTCAAGAACGAGGTGGCGCAGTTCCAGAACACGTTGGGCGCCTACTACATCGACGCATCCGGCCAGTTTGCCAACGTCCAGATCGCGTTCCCGCAGGTCAACGGCAACGTCTACGATCCGTCCCAGCCCAAGCTGCTGGACGGCAAGGGCCCGCTCGTGCCCGGCGAGTCCACCTACTCGCTGGGCGTGGTCCCCGCGGGCACGCAGCTCGGCTTCTTCGTCGTCCAGAAAGGCTTCACGCTCAACCCGGACCTGTTCGAGGGTGGCAGCTTCGAGTTCCGCAACCCGGAAACCGGTCAACCGGCCAAGATCAGCGACGGCGTGCCGCCGGTGCTGGTCCATATCGGCACCGACGGGACCCAGACGATCGTGAAGGGGCTGGTGTTCCACACGGCCGACGCCGATCCGACTACCGAGGAGAACCTGCTCAACCCGTCCGGCCGGGCCCAGCTCGTGTCCGGCCTGTTCGGCGGCGAAGGCGACCTCACGCTCAGCTTCGAGGACCAGACGCCCTCGACCAGGGGGGTGGACTACGATTTCAACGACAACACGTTTCAGATCCGGTTCGGCCCTACCTACAGCGAGCAGGCATCCGGTACCGATGTAGGATCCGACTCCGAAATCAGCGACGACGGGGTCCAGGCGAGCGCGGCGAGCGTGACGTTGCTATCGGGCCAGCAGTCGGGCGATCGGATCGGGCTGGTGGCAACGGCGGACGCCAATGGCGACGGCGTGATCGATGGCACCTCGATCACCTATGCGGTGGACGGAACGACACGGATCCGGTTCAGCGGCCTGGACACCCACGAGAATTACCATCTCGCGATGGACGCCATCCGCTATGTGAACAGCAGCGGCAAGGTGGCGGCTGGTGAACGGCAGTTCTCCTTCACCGTGACGGACGAGCAGGGCCTGACCAGCGAGCCTGCGATCATGACAGTGCGGCTGGAGAACAGCCTGATCCGCGGCGATGGCGATGCCGATCGGCTGATCGGCTCCGGCCAGGATGACCTGATCAGCGGGCGCGCCGGCGACGACGAGATCACCGGTGGCGGCGGCAACGACCTGATCGACGGTGGCGAGGGCCGCGACCTCGTGGTGGGTGGGGCCGGCAACGACTTGCTGAACGGTGGGGCCGGCAACGACACGTTGTTTGGCGGTTCTGGCGCCGACATCTTCCGCATCGGCAGTCTTTCCGATCGGGTCGACAGCATCAACGACTTCAGTGCCGCTGAGGATGACAAGCTGCTGATGGCCGATCTGCTGCAGGGCACCGGCTTCACGCCAGCCCAGGCGGAGAAGTGGCTGCAGTTCGAGACAGCCGACCTGGATGGTAGCGGTGGGAAGAACGACGTCAGGGTGAGCGTGGACCTGGACGGCGACGGAAGCGCCTATCGGCCGACGCCGATCGTGCAGCTCTTCAACCCGAATGGTCTGGCCGACCAGATCAATGACGGGACCTTCGACATCGACAGGATCGTGATCAGCCGGCGAACCGACCCCTCCGGGACGAGCTGATCGGGGATCGTTCCCCAGGGCCTGACTGGAGATTCGCCACCGGCCGCGCATCGCCGGCATCGTTCGTCCCCGGAACTATGGCTGCCCACGTGCCGATTGCCCGGTGTGGCCGACGGGCCTAGAACGGCGCGACTTCAACGCCGTCCAGCGCAGAGCAACGGGGGAAGATTTTCGACATGGCGCGCAAGAAGATTGCACTGATCGGTGCCGGGCAGATCGGCGGGACTCTCGCCCTTCTTGCGGCACAGAAGGAACTGGGCGACGTCGTCCTGTTCGACATCGCCGAAGGCGTGCCGGCCGGCAAGGCCCTGGATCTGGCGCAGACGGGACCGGTCGAGGCCTACAATGCGGCCCTGTCCGGCAGCAGTGACTATGCGGCGATCGCCGGCTCCGATGTCGTGATCGTGACCGCCGGCGTGCCGCGCAAGCCGGGCATGAGCCGCGACGACCTGATCGCCATCAATGCCGGCGTGATCAAGCAGGTCGGCGAGGCGATCAAGACCCACTGCCCCGACGCATTCGTGATCGTCATCACCAACCCGCTCGATGCGATGGTCTGGGCCATGCAGAAAGTGTCCGGGCTGTCGCCGCAGAAGGTGGTTGGCATGGCCGGCATCCTGGACAGCGCCCGGTTCCGCTACTTCCTGGCGGACGAGTTCAAGGTCTCGGTCGAGGACGTCACAGCCTTCGTGCTGGGCGGCCATGGCGACACCATGGTGCCGCTGGTGCGCTACTCCACCGTGGCCGGCATCCCGCTGCCGGACCTGGTCAAGCTCGGCTGGACCACGCAGGAGAAGCTGGACGCGATCGTGCAGCGCACGCGTGACGGTGGTGCTGAAGTGGTGGCCCTCCTGAAGACTGGGTCCGCCTTCTACGCGCCCGCAGCTTCCGCAATCCAGATGGCCGAGAGCTACCTGAAGGATCAGCGCCGCCTCCTCCCCTGCGCCGCCCACCTTACCGGGCAGTACGGTGTGAGCGACCTCTATGTCGGCGTACCGGTGATCATCGGTGCGGGCGGTGTCGAGAAGATCGTGGAGATCGAGCTGAACCCGGAGGAGAAGGCCCAGTTCGACAAGAGCGTCGACGCGGTCCGGAAGCTCTGCGACGCCGTCAAGCTCTGAGGGGCGATCGATGAACATCCATGAATACCAGGCCAAGCAGCTCTTGGCCGAGTACGGCGTGACCGTGCTGAAGGGCAAGGTCGCCTATACGGCCGCCGAAGCCGAGAGCGCCGCGCGCGAGTTCGGCGGCCCGATCTGGGTCGTCAAGGCGCAGATCCACGCCGGCGGCCGCGGCAAGGGCGGCGGCGTCAAGCTCGCCAAGTCGATCGACGAGGTGAAGCAGCTCTCCAAGGACATGCTCGGCATGACCCTGGTGACCCATCAGACCGGGCCGTCCGGGCGGGTGGTGAAGCGGGTCTATGTCGAGGATGGCTGCAGGATCGCCCGGGAGCTGTATCTGAGCGCGGTGGTCGATCGCGCGACCTCCCGGGTCGTGATCATGGCGTCGACCGAAGGCGGCGTGGAGATCGAGGAGGTCGCCGCGCACTCGCCGGAGAAGATCCTGAAGGTGGCGATCGACCCGGCCACTGGCTTTCAGGCCTTCCATGGCCGGCAGATTGCGTTCGGCCTGGGCCTCAAGGGCAAGGAAGTCGGCAAGGCCGTGGCCTTCATGCGCGGCATCTACGACTGCATGGTCCAGAAGGACGCCAGCCAGGTCGAGATCAACCCGCTCGTGGTGACCGAGGGCGGCGATCTCGTGGCGCTCGATGCCAAGATGAACTTCGACAGTAACGCCTTGTTCCGGCAGGCCAAGGTCCTGGAACTGCGCGACCTGGACGAGGAGGATCCGCACGAGATCGAGGCGTCCAAGCACGAGCTGAACTACATCAAGCTCGACGGCAATATCGCCTGCATGGTCAACGGCGCCGGCCTTGCCATGGCGACGATGGACATCATCAAGCTGTTCGGCGGCGAGCCCGCCAACTTCCTCGATGTCGGCGGCGGGGCGACCAAGGAGCGGGTGACGGCCGCCTTCAAGCTGCTGCTGTCCGACCCGAACGTCGAGGGCGTGCTGGTCAACATCTTCGGCGGCATCATGCGCTGCGACGTGATCGCCGAGGGTGTCGTCGCCGCGGCCCGGGAGGTGAACCTCACCGTGCCCCTGGTGGTGCGCCTCGAAGGCACCAATGTCGATCTCGGCAAGAAGATCCTCGCCGAATCCGGCCTGCCGATCACGCCCGCCGACGACCTGGCGGACGCCGCCCAGAAGATCGTGAACGCCGTGCGGAGCACCCACTGATGTCGGTCCTGATCGATTCCACCACCAAGGTCATCTGTCAGGGCTTCACCGGCGCGCAGGGAACCTTCCACTCCGAGCAGGCGATTGCCTACGGGACCCGCATGGTCGGCGGGGTGACGCCTGGCAAGGGCGGCGAGACCCATCTGGGCCTGCCGGTGTTCGACACGGTCAGGGAAGCTCGGGAGACGACGGGCTGCGACGCCTCGGTCATCTACGTGCCGGCGCCCTTCGCCGCGGATGCCATCCTGGAAGCGATCGACGCGGAAGTGCCGCTGGTCGTGTGCATCACCGAGGGCATCCCGGTGATGGACATGGTCAAGGTCAAGCGCGCGCTGACCGGCTCCTCCTCGCGGCTGATCGGCCCGAACTGCCCGGGCGTCATCACGCCGGGGCAGTGCAAGATCGGAATCATGCCTGGCCACATCCACATGCCCGGCAAGATCGGTATTGTATCCCGCTCCGGCACGCTCACTTATGAGGCAGTCGCACAGACCACGGCGGCCAAGCTCGGCCAGACCAGTTGCGTCGGCATCGGCGGCGATCCGGTGAAGGGCACCGAGTTCATCGACGTCCTGGAGATGTTCATCCGGGACCCGGAGACCGAGGGCGTCATCATGATCGGCGAAATCGGCGGATCGGCCGAGGAAGATGCTGCCGACTACTGGAAGCAGTCGGGCTGCACCAAGCCGATCGTCGGCTTCATCGCCGGCCGCACCGCTCCACCCGGGCGGCGCATGGGTCATGCCGGGGCGATCATCTCCGGCGGCAAGGGTGACGCGGAAAGCAAGATCGCGGCGATGCGTGCTGCCGGGATCACGATCGCGGACCATCCGGCGGCACTGGGTCAGGCGATGCTCGCCGCCATGGGCGGCCGAGCGTAAAGGGATTGTCAAGGATTAGGGTCTAGGATCAAGGAACGGGCAGAAGGCAGGCCAGCCGGGTGAAGCAGGGCCTGCCTTTGCCGGTTTCCGGGGAACGAGAGATGGCAAAGCGTCAGGAACTGGAGCAGACCTCGTTCCTGTATGGCGGTAACGGGTCGTTCATCGAGGAGCTGTATGATCGGTACCTCGCCGATCCTGCATCGATCGATGTGTCCTGGCGGACCTACTTCGACGAGCTCGGCGCCGAGAACAGCGCGCTGTTCCGGCAGGCGAAGGCGGCTCTTGCCCCTCGCCCCAGCCGTCCGGTCCCCTATGGCGTTCCCGCCAATCTGGACCTTCCGTCGCTGGACGATCCGGCGACGCGTGCGCTGATCCGTGATCACCTTCGCGTGATCATGCTGATCCGCGCCTACCGAGTGCGTGGCCACCTGCAGGCGGACCTGGATCCGTTAGGACTGAGCCGGCGCGCCCGGCATTCCGAACTCGACCCCAAGACCTACGGCTTTACCGACGCCGACCTGGACCGCACCTTCTTTCTCGACATGGTGCTGGGTCGCGAGCAGGCCACGTTGCGCGAGATCCTGGAGATCCTGCGGCAGACCTACGCCAACAAGATCGGCATCGAGTTCCTCCACATCCAGGACCCGGAACAGAAGGCCTGGATCCAGTCCCGTGTCGAGGCGGCAGGCGGTCTCCTGCACACGCCCTCAGCCGACAAGCGCGAGCTTCTGGAGCAACTGACCGTCGCCGAGGGCTTCGAGCAGTTCCTCCACGTCAAGTTCCCAGGCACCAAGCGGTTCGGCTTGGATGGCAGCGAGTCGGCGATCCCGGCGCTGGAGACGATCATCCGCGTCTCAGGCAGCCTCGGCGTCGAGGAGATCGTGCTGGGCATGCCCCATCGCGGCCGCCTCAACGTGCTCGCGAATGTCATGGGCAAGCCCTACACGGCGATCTTCAGCGAGTTCCAGGGGCAGCCGGCAATCGACGAGGTGCTGGGGTCCGGGGACGTCAAGTACCATCTTGGCACCTCCACCGATCGTCTGTTCGAGGACGGCAAGTCGATCCATTTGTCGCTGACGCCGAACCCGTCGCACCTGGAAGCCGTCAACCCGGTTGTCATCGGCAAGGTGCGGGCCAAGCAGCGAATCAAGGGCGACACCGATCGCGCCAGGGTCATGTCGATCCTGATGCATGGTGATGCGGCCTTCGCCGGCCAGGGTGTGGTCCATGAATGCTTCGAGATGTCGGAGCTGAAGGGTTTCCGAACCGGGGGGACCATCCACCTCATCATCAACAATCAGATTGGTTTCACTACCAGCCCGGCCTATGCCCGGACTTCGCCCTACCCGTCCGACGTGGCGCGCGGCGTCCAGGCGCCGATCTTCCATGTGAACGGTGACGATCCGGTTGCGGTCTGCCAGGTGGCCCAGCTCGCCGCCGAATTCCGGCACCGTTTCCGTCGGGACGTGGTGATCGATCTCTGGTGCTATCGCCGGCACGGCCACAACGAGGGCGACGAACCGGCTTTTACCCAGCCGCTCATGTACCGCAGCATCGCCGTGCATCCGACCACGCGGCAACTGTTCGCGCGGCAGCTGGAGGACGAGAAGGTCATCGGCGCTGGCGAGGCCCAGCAGGTGCTCGAGACCTTCCAAAAGCAGCTGGAAGGCGCCCACGAGGCGGCTCGCAGCTACAAGTCGAACAAGGCTGACTGGCTCGAAGGTGCCTGGAAGGGCCTGCACAAGGCGCCCGAGGCCTATGAGCGCGGCAAGACCGGCGTGCGGGTCGACCGCCTGCGCGAGCTCGGCCTGAACTTCACCACGCTGCCGGAGACGCTCAATATCCATTCGCGGCTGACCCGGGTGATCGGGGCCAGGCGCAAGGCGATCGAGGCCGGTTCCGGCATCGACTGGGCGACGGCGGAGCATCTGGCTTTCGCCAGCCTGCTCGCCGAGGGATTCCCCGTCCGCCTCTCCGGCCAGGATGTGGGACGCGGCACGTTCAGCCAGCGCCATGCTGCGATCTACGACCAGACCACTGAGGAGCGGTATGTGCCGCTCGACAACCTGTCGCCGGACCAGGCACGGTTCGAGGTGGTGGACAGCTTTCTGTCAGAGGAAGGCGTGCTCGGGTTCGAGTACGGCTACTCCTTGGCGGATCCGAACTGCCTGACCCTTTGGGAGGCGCAGTTCGGCGACTTCGCCAATGGCGCTCAGGTCTATTTCGACCAGTTCATCGCTTCGGCCGAGAGCAAGTGGCTGCGGATGTCGGGGCTGGTCGTGATGCTGCCGCACGGCATGGAAGGTCAGGGCCCGGAGCACAGCTCGGCGAGGCTGGAGCGGTTCCTGCAGCTGTTCGCCGAGGACAACCTGCAGATCGTCAACGTGACGACCCCGGCCAACCACTTCCACGTCCTGCGCCGCCAGCTCTGCCGCGACTTCCGCAAGCCCTTGATCCTGATGGATCCGAAGTCGCTGCTGCGCCACAAGCGCTGCGTGAGCACCCTGGAGGAAATGGGTCCGGACACGAGCTTCCACCGCGTCATGTACGACCGGCCGCCTTCGGAAAAGGATGCCGGGGTCGAGCGGGTGATCTTGTGCTCGGGCAAGGTCTATTATGACCTGGAGGCGCAGCGCGAGGAACTCGGCCTGGTCGACAAGGTCGCGCTGATCCGGCTGGAACAGCTGGCGCCGTTCCCGGAAGATGCTCTGCTGCGCGAGCTCAAGCGCTACCCGACCACGGCGAAGTACGTCTGGTGCCAGGAAGAGTCGCGGAACATGGGGGCATGGTTCTTCGTGATGCCGCGGATCGAGAACCTCATGGAGAGCGTGGGGGTGCCGCAGCGCCGGCTTATGTACGCCGGCCGCAAGCCGTCGGCGTCGCCGGCGACGGGCTCGTTGAAGCAGCATGAGCGTGAGCAGGCTGCGCTGGTATCTGAGGCGCTGGCAGGATGATGCCGGCAGTGGGGCCAGCGATGGTCTGCTGCCGTTGATCGTGGGGACGGGAAGGAGCTGGAATGAGCGTCGAGATCCGGGTGCCGAAGCTCGGGGAGTCGGTCAGTGAGGCCACTGTAGCGAAGTGGCTGAAGAAGGTCGGTGACCGGGTGGCGGTGGACGAGCCGCTCGTCGAGCTCGAGACCGACAAGGTCAACCTGGAAGTTCCTTCCCCCGTCGCCGGTGTGATCGCAGAGATTACCGTCCAGGAAGGCACCGACGTGGCGGTGGATTCGGTGCTGGGCTCGATCAGCGAGGGTGCCGGTAACGGTGCTGAAGCTGCCCCGGCCACACCGACCATTGCTGCGAAACCTGAGCAGCCGACGCCTCCTCAGGGTGCCGCCCAGGGACTGGCCCCACCCGCGACTCCCGCGAATCCGCCAGCAGCTGCCGTGGGCGACGGTGCCGCCCAAGCCGGCCCCGCAGCCCGCAAGCTCGCGGGCGAGGCAGGGCTGGATCTGGCCACGGTTCCGGCGACCGGCCCCAAGGGCAACGTGACCAAGGGCGACGTCCAGGCGGTGGCCGCAGCACCACAGCCTGCGGCGCCGGCACAGCCCGCCCCGGCGCCCGAGGCTCCTATGCAGCGTTCCGGTCGCGAGGAACGGGTCCGGATGACCCGCCTGCGCAAGCGGATCGCGGAGCGGCTGAAGGAGGCCCAGAACACCGCCGCCATGCTCACGACCTTTAACGAGGTCGACATGAGCGCGGTCATGGCCCTGCGCACGCAGTACCAGGATGCCTTCGTCAAGAAGCATGGCATCAAGCTCGGCTTCATGTCGTTCTTCGTGAAGGCGGTCATCGACGCGCTCAAGATCTACCCTGCCGTGAATGCCGAGATCGACGGCGACGACGTAGTGTACAAGCACTATTACGATATCGGCGTCGCGGTCTCGACCGAGCAGGGCCTGGTCGTGCCGGTGCTCCGCGATGCGGATGCGGCGTCCCTGGCCAGCATTGAGAAGAACATCGCCGACCTCGGGAAACGGGCCCGAGAGGGCAAGCTCGGCATGGCCGACCTTAACGGCGGCACCTTCACCATCACTAATGGCGGCATTTTCGGCTCGCTCATGAGCACGCCGATCATCAACCCGCCACAGGTTGGCATCCTCGGCATGCACAAGATCCAGGAGCGGCCGGTCGTGCTGCCGGGCGGCAGGATCGAGGCGCGGCCGATGATGTACACGGCACTCAGCTACGACCATCGGATCATCGACGGGAGGGAGGCGGTCAGTTTCCTGGTGCGGGTGAAGGAAACCATCGAGGATCCGCAGCGTCTCCTGATCGAGGCTTGATCGCGCTCCTGTTTGCTGCCCGCTCCATCTGGCCGGCTATCTTGCGCTGCACGCATGGCAGCGACCCGGCCCGTCGGGCGGCGGGCGCGAGCAGGACTGCCCATCTTTTGAACGAGCGATACTGGTCGGTCCGGCTACGGGCCTTGGGAGAAACAGGATGAGCGAGCCGTACGACGTCGTGGTGATCGGCGGCGGTCCCGGCGGCTATGTCGGCGCCATCAAGGCAGCGCAGCTCGGGATGAAGGTGGCCTGCGTGGAGAAGCGCGGGCGGCTGGGCGGGACCTGCCTGAATATCGGCTGCATTCCTTCCAAGGCCCTCCTCCACACCTCGCATCTCTACGAGGACGCGCAGCACCATTTCGAGAAGATCGGCATCCGGGCCAAGGGTGTCGAGCTGGACCTGGGTGCCATGCTCGACAACAAGGACGACGTGGTCGACAACCTGACCAAGGGCATCGAGGGCCTCTTCAGGAAGTACAAGGTCGACTACATCAAGGGCGCGGCCCGGCTTACCGGCACGAATGCCATGGACGTGGCGCTGCTGGATGGCGGCAACCAGCAGGTTGCCAGCAAGAACATCATCCTGGCCACCGGTTCCGACGTGATGCCCCTGCCCGGGGTGACCATCGACGAGGAGCGGATCGTCTCCTCAACCGGCGCGTTGGACCTGGACAAGGTGCCGGAGCACCTGGTGGTCATTGGTGGCGGCTATATCGGTCTGGAAATGGGCACCGTCTGGCGCAGGCTCGGCGCCAAGGTGACGGTGGTAGAATTCCTCGACCGCGTCACCCCGGGTATGGACATGGAGGTGTCCAAGACCTTCCAGCGGATCCTGACCAAGCAGGGCATGACCTTCAGGCTTGGTACCAAGGTGACAGGCGTGGACAGCTCCGGTGAGCTGCTCAAGGTCCATGTCGAGCCGGCCAAGGGCGGTGAAGGCGAGGCGATCGAGTGCGACGTCGTGCTGGTCGCTATCGGCCGGCGCCCCTACACCGACGGCGTTGGGCTTGAGGCAGCGGGCGTCGCCCTCGACGAACGGCGGCGGATCGCCACGGATGAGCATTTCCGCACCAACGTACCCGGCATCTTCGCGATCGGCGACGCGATCAAAGGTCCCATGCTCGCCCACAAGGCCGAGGAAGAGGGCGTGGCAGTGGCTGAGATCCTGGCTGGCCAGCAGCCCCATATCGACTACAACCTTATTCCCGGCGTGGTCTACACCGACCCGGAGATCGCGGCAGTCGGCCAGACCGAGGAGCAGCTCAAGCAGGCGGGCGTAGCCTACAAGGTCGGCAAGTTCTCGATGATGGCGAACTCGCGTGCCCGCGCCGTCGGCAATACGGATGGGTTCGTGAAGCTCCTGACTGATGCGGGGACCGACCGCATCCTGGGCTGCCACATCATCGCGTCCGATGCCGGCACCATGATCAACGAGGTAACCGTCGGCATGGAATTTGGCGCGAGTGCCGAGGACCTGGCCCGTACAAGCCACCCGCACCCCACGCTGGAAGAGGCAATCAAGGAGGCCGCGCTGGCTGCCTTCGCCAAACCGATCCACATGTGAACCTCAGCGGATCGGGCTGGCGATCTGCGTGCTGGTCGGCCATGCTGTAGGAATGGTCCTCCGGAGTGAACGCCGTGCCCGCCCTGGTCTTCGCTTTCGTCATGTTGCTGGCTTGGCCGATCGCTTCGGCCACCAGCCCCGTGGGGGTGTGGCATCTCGAGCAAGCCAGCCTGGAGCGGACGTTGGATCAACTGCTCGAAGCCTTGCTGGCCCAAGCGCCCGAAGGTCAAAAGGCGGACATGCGCGCGATGCTGGACGATCAGCGGGAAGACCTGAAGGCAGAGATGAGCAGGAGCATAGCGGCAACGGTCGAGTTCGGGGCGGACGGCACGGTTGTTTTCAATGAGCCGGACTCAGCGGATCAGCACCGGGGTGAGTGGCGCCTTGAGGGCGAGCGTCTGGTCGTTACCGACGATGATCCGGAAAGTCCCGACCTGCTGGGGAAAGTCCAACCTGATCGCATCGAGCTGACCTTCGGGATCGACGAGACTAATCCGGACCAGGGACTTCTGGGTGAGCTGGTCTGGGTCCTGGTGCCGGTTCGCTGAGACAGGCCATGCGCGGCGGGTTCCAGGCCTCAACCCGACAGACGGTCTTGGCCGTCTTGGGGCTGTTCCTTCTCGGCTGTTTGCCGGCGTGGGCACAAGAGGACGTTGCCCTGATTGGCGCCTGGGTCTTGGACGAGGCGGCCTTGCGGGCGGATGTCGATGCGGTGATGGCCGAGGAGTTTGCTGACCTGCCGGTCGACGCGCGCCTGCATGCTCGTGATGCCATGCAGGCGGAAGTGGACCGGATCATCCAGACCTCTGCCGGCACCATCCAGTTCCGCGCCGACGGAACGGCAACCTCGACAGGCGCTGCCGGCCCGAGCGAATGGGTCTGGACATCCACCGACGGCGTCATCCGGCTGGAGAAGAAAGAAGCGCTCGTCAGCGATGTACCACTCCTCGGCACGATCGTCGGCGACACGCTCTATCTGGAACCCGATGTGGCGGGCGAGCCAGGCCTGCCCCTGCCGCTGACCCGAAAGCGATAGCAGCACCGTCGGGCGCAGCTGGCATCAGCCCCTGCCTGCCCGCGCGATCGGTTTCCACTTGGCGTGGTGGTCTGGAGTTCGGGCGCATTCCGATGTGGGCCAGAACCTGATTCGACATGATTGACCGGCTGGATGGGCGCGGTGCAGCCTGCCATCCAGCCGGTGTCTGATGCGAAACCACCGGCATCGCCTTTGCCGCAACAGCCATCGTTGCGTCAGCGCTTTCCTCCCGCTGATGCCATGGCAGTTCCTGCGGTTGCCGACGGCCACCTGGCAGGATCAGAATCCAGGAACTGTAAGATCCGGAGCCGCCGACCGGCCGATTTGTCTTCTGGCTCTCCAGTTCCAGCGAGGCACTCACAACAGTATGCTGTCTCTCGCCATGCCATCACGTGTCTCGCGCTCAAGCCGATGCGCCTAGGAAGCGGGCCCCCACGGGTCCCACATGGCGAAGTGATGATCAGGCTGTGGAGCATGAGTGCCCGCAAGCCGTACCCACCCGATGGGTCTGATGAGGAATGGGCGCTGGTCGGATCCTGTCTGACGCTGTCGCCGCAAGATGCCGGACAACGGGAGCTGCGCGAAGTCTTCTGCGGCTTGCGGTTCCTAGTGAAGACTGGCGCGCCTGGCGATGGATGCCGAACTAGCTGCCGCCCTGGGCAGTGGTTCATCGGCAGGCACAGCGTTGGCTGGCAGCGGGCCGCCTCAAGGATCTGCAGAGGAGCTCAACATGGTCTTGCGTTTGGCCGCGAGGCGCAACGCTCGACCGAGCGCTGCTGTGCTGGAGGGTCGGGCCCTACGTTCCTTCATCCAAAGGTGGGCAGCGATCCGGGGATGATGGCGCCAGGCGCACGAAGGCTTCCAACCTGCATCTGGCCATGGATACGCCGGGCCAGCTGCCGGCGCTGCACGTTACGCCTGCCAACGCGGATGACCCGGCCGAGATTGGCCGCCTGGCGCAGGCAGTGCAGGCCGCCGCCGGCCAAAAGGTGCGTCTGGCCTGTGTCGGCCATGGCTGCAGCGGCCGACAAGCCGCCGACGCTGCCAAGGCTCATGGTATCGAACTGGGGGTCGTGAGACTGCACAATTGAAGAAAGGCTCAATGCTGCTGCCGCGCCGCCCCCAGCGGTGGCTCGCCGCCATCGCTTCGGGAAGCGGGTCATCGGCCCGCTGGTCGATGACGGGCTGTGGAGGATCTTCGCACGGGCCACACGCTTTTCGGCCCTTGGTGAGGGACAATGAGCGCTGCGCGAGCACCCTCGCCGATCTCCATCTGGTCGCCTTTGCCTGCATCATGCTCAAGCAGGCTACTCAGTTCTCTGCAGACGCATCGCAGCCTCCAGAGTTCGAGATCGGGCGAATTGGGCCGACGTCCGCGACCCTCGTGCCGCACGACCCCTGCGAGGGGTGTGCTGTTCGATGCTGAAGTTTGCCGCGTCAGCGTTTCCATCCATCACGGATGGCCCGGAACGGCGCCCGCCATCGCAGCGCCTGGGGCCGGAATGACGGACGACCCCGATGCCGGCCACCTCGCCCACCCGGTTTCTCTGTCTGTCTGGCCGACGATCCGCTCCGCTGGAACGATAGCAGATCGGAGCCTGCACCTGGCGGCCTGCTCTTCGCTTAGCATTACGTTGGCAGACCTTTCGGTGCTTGGTCCATTGCTGGGTCGCAAGCTTCTGTTGGGACGAAGGGAATGGCGATCGTTGCCGGAGCACCGTGGCGGACCAGGTCCGAGCCGAAAAAGCTGTGCCGGCCTTCCCAGGTGGAGCCGGCTACCGGGTCCCGCTCGGGCACCTTGCCTTGTGCCAAGGCGGCCCCTTCGCATCGGCCTCCACCAGCCATTGTCAGCCGGCGCCGGCTGGCTTGCCTCAGGAGGTTGTGAGCGGGCGTCGCATCCGGCAGGCCGGGTGCCTCTTCCAGATACCGATATGGCAGCCGCCAGAAGACAGCGCAGGTGCTGCAGGAGCAGTGCCTCGAGGCTGCACCACTAGCGGATGACCAACCAGGCTCCCCTGGTCCACCGCCTCGCCCGCCTCCGTGCCGGCGCCCGCCGAACAGCGGCAGCGCGTCCGTGGTTGGGTACCCCGCCGTAATTTCCCCTGCCATTCTCCGTGCGAGTGTCAGGCATCGCTGCCGACTCTGCCCCTGGGTTCAAGAGGCCCGGAAGTTCGTCGCGCCGACGCCATGCTCGCCGTCAGTTCTGGAGGTCTTCGATGGTTCGGCGAGCAGCCGAGATCGGCAACCGCACGGGAAGAGCCGCTTGTCTCAGGCGCACATGGCGCTCAAGGAGCGGCCCATTCAGGTCAAGGCAGAGTTGCCTGCAACCTGTGTACGGCTGGAACCCGTCTGCGCCGCTGGAAGCTTGCCTGACCGGGACGCTTTGTCCCCTTTGCGGAAGCACCTAGCCCGGTTCAACCAAAAGTAGAGCAAATCCGAGCAGCCAAGCGGCAGGATGTGGATGCGCGGTGACAACTGGTACGTGGGAGATGAGCACTCCTTCACGCTTCCGAAATCGTCAGTTGAATGACCTGATAGGCATGCTAGTAGGCTCACGAGGAGAAGCGGTGGCTTGTTCGTCGCGGGTCGACACGATCTGGTTCAATCACCGTCAGGTGCTTCGCGCTTTCCGGTGATCACCTGGAAGCTGAACGCCGAATCCTGACGCGATCGGCGGCTTTGCTTGTGTCTGCTCGACCGGCGGCGGAGTGCTGCTTCAGCTTCAGGCGCCATGACAGGCGCGCATGATGTAGCGAAGGAACCAGGCGTGCGTGTGGTGATCCTCGGATGTGGTGGCTTTGTCGGCAGCCATCTTCTGGACAATCTTCTGGATGATCCTCGCTACCAGATCGAAGGATGGGATCCGGAGGATCGCAAGATACGCCGTCATCTCGTCAATCCGCGCTTCACCCTTCACCGTACGGTCGCCCATGCTCCCGAGGCGCTGGTCGAGGTCGAGCGGGCGATCGTGCATTGCGACGTGGTGATCAACCTCGCGGCGATCTGCAATCCGGCGGACTACAACACGCAGCCGCTCGCGGTCATCCGCGCCAACCTGTTCGACGTGTACCCGATCGTGGAACTCTGCGCGAAGCACCGGCGCTGGCTGGTGAGCTTCTCGACCAGCGAGACCTACGGACGCACGATCTCGAGCTACCTGCCAGCTAGCAGCGATGCCGACCCGGATCTCTACGAGCTGCGCGAGGACGAGACCCCGCTGATCATGGGGCCGATCAGGAACCAGCGCTGGACCTATGCCTGCGCCAAGCAGATGACCGAGCGGCTGATCTATGCCCACCACACCGAGGAAGGCCTGCCGTTCACGATCATCAGGCCGCTGAACTTCTTCGGCCCGCGCATGGACTATATCCCGACCCGGGACGGTGACGGCGTCCCGCGCGTGCTGGCCTGCTTCATGGCGGCACTGCTGTCGGGCGAGCCCATGCAGCTGGTCGACGGCGGCCACGCGCGCCGGACGATCGTCTCGATCTACGAGGCGGTGGACGCCATCCGGCGGGTGCTGGAGAAGCCGGAGGCCTCGCAGAACCAGATCTTCAACATCGGCAACCGCCAGAACGAGGTCACCATGGCCGAGTTGGCGGACCTGATGCGCCGGACCTATGCGACGATCACGGGCGATCCGCGCTACAACGACCACCCGATCGTGACGACCTCGGCCGAGCAGTTCTACGGCAAGGGCTATGAGGACTGCGACCGGCGCATGCCCGACATCGGCAAGGCTGAGCGGCTGCTCGGCTGGGTGCCGACGATGAGGCTGCCGGAGATCCTGCTGGGCACGATGCGTTCCTATCATGACGAGTATGCCGTGCCCAAAGCGGCATGACGATCGGCTCCACGGCGGAGCCGGTCACGGTCGGCAATATCCGGATCGGCGGGGCGTCGCATGTGCTGCAGGTTGGTCCGGCGGAAACGGGCACGGGCGAGCGCTACGAATACTTCCTGAACATCATCCGGCACCTGGTCCGCGACCACGGACTGAAGCGCCGCTGGTTCATCACCTATGACGGCAAGCACGACATCCAGGGCCTGGACGGGGACTGCGTTGTGTTCATGTATGGCGAGGAACGATCGCTCACGCCCTGGCGCTACGAGCGCGCTGGGCTCGTGCTCAAGGCTTATGGTATGCGGCCGCACGCCGTGGAGCCGTTCCGGCCGGACATGCCCTGGCTGCTGGACCGGATGCGGGTCGAGCGCAACCGGCTGCAGGACCTCGCCATCGCCTGGCGCATGGGGCGAGTCCGCCACCAGGTCCTGGCTGCCAAGACCCTGCCCATCCCGCTGGGCTACGCCCGGCAGGAAGACCTGCCCATCGAGCCTATGGCCGGGCGGGCGAACCTGGTCTGGTTCGCAGGCAGCCTGCACAACGCGCAGGTCTCGCCGCTCGCCCTCTACCCTCGCCTGGCCAACCTGCCCAAGCTGAACGCCCGCCGGCAGATGGCGGCGGCCCTGTGCAAGCTGCAGGCGGAGCGCCCCGATTGGCCAATCGCCCTGCAGCTCAACCAGACCTACCAGGCCAGCCACTCGCCGGCAGGCAACGACTATGCGCGGCGGCTGATGGACACCCGGATCTGCGTGGCGCCGCGGGGGACCACGCCGGAGACGCAGCGCTTCTTCGAGGCGATGCGAGCCGGCTGCGCGGTGGTCTGCGAGGAACTGCCGGACTTCTGGTTCTATCGGTCGGCGCCGGCGATCCGGCTGCGGCGCTGGAGCGACCTGGAGCAGACCGTCGAGGGCCTGCTGGCGGTGCCGGGCCGGCTGGAGGATCTGCAGCGGGCAGGCTTGCGCTGGTGGGCGCAAGTGGCAGGACCGGCGGCAATGGCCGAGACGGTGGCAGCGATCCTCAAAGGGCGCACGACTGTCGGCGAGGTGATGGCGCGGACCGGGCCAGTGCCGTCGAAAATGTTCTAAACCACTGATATCGGCCGAGTCCCCGGGTTCGTTCCTGCAGAAATCATGACCAATGCGCATGCCTTCCCGCCGTCTGACCGCCCAGCCGGAAAGTGTCGCATGAACCGTCGTCCTGCCGAAGCGCAAAAAGAAACGGCATGGCAGGATGTCCTGCCATGCCGTGACGATGCCGGCGATGTGAGGCCGGTCAGAAGTCGAAGTTGTCGATGTTGCTCTTGTCGTAGACGAAGGGAGGCCCGAGCAGGATCTCGGAGCCGTTGACCACCGGCAGCTTGCCGAGCTTGCCGGCTTCCAGCTCGGTGGCGCCCGGCTTCAGCTTGCCGTCCGCCGCGGCACGGGCCGCATAGACCGCGGCATAGCCGAGATCGACCGGGTTCCACAGGACCACCGACTTCACGCAATCCGACTTCACGTACGGACGCATGGAGTTCGGCGTGGACAGGCCGACCACGGAGATCTTGCCGCACTGACCGGCCTGGGTCACCGCTTCGGCCGAGGCCGGCGTGGCCACGCTGGTCATGCCGAAGATGCCCTTCAGCTCGTCGCCATATTTGTTGATCAGCGTGGACGCCTGGTTGAAGGACAGGATGTTGTCCTCCTGAGCCTCGACGGTCTCCAGCCACTTCATGTTCGGGTGGCAGGCTTCCGCATAAGCCGACATCTCGGCGATCCAGCGCGCCTGGTTCGGCGTGGTGAAGGTGCTGGTGACGATGGCGAACGAGCCGTCCTCGCCGATCTCCTTGGCCATGTTGTCGACCATCGCCTTGGCGATGCCGTTGAACTCGGCCTGGTTCACGAACCACTCGCGCGAATCGGGCGTCGAGTTGCTGTCATAGCCGATCGCGTGGATGCCGGATTCCAGCGCCTTCTTCAGGACGGGCGCGATGGCCACGGTGTCGTTGGCAGCGAACAGGATGCCATCGACGCCACGGGTGATGTAGTTGTCGATGAAGGTGATCTGCTCGTCGATGTTGGCCTTCGTCGGGCCGTCGGTCGTGACCTCGACGTTGCCGAGTTCTTTTGCGGCGTCCTGCATGCCCTTCGACGTCGCGTTGAAATAGCCGATGCCGATCAGCTTGGGCACGTCGACCAGGGTAAGCTTCTTGCCCGCGCGATCCGGCGCGTTCGTCGGCTGCGCACCGTCATAGGGCTTCGCTTCGACCGCCCCCGCGGTGCCGTCGCAGGCCAGCGGCGCCACCGGCAGGTCGTCGGCGCCATCCCAGCGGCTCTGCGCCATGGCGCTGGCCGACCCGAGCAGCACGCTCAGGCTCAAGGCCGTGAACAGGGTCTTCTTCATCGTTCGTCTCTTCGCCTCCCTTGAATCAACCACGACGATCAATGCTCCGCGCCGCGCTGCCTCCGCAGCAGGTCGCTGACGAGGATCGAAAGGATCAGGATCACGCCGATCACCACGATGGTGCCGTCGCCCTTGACGCCCGACAGCGCCAGCCCGTTCTTGAGCAGCTGGATCAGCACGACCCCCAGCGCGGTCCCGAGGATCGTCCCGGTCCCGCCGAAGATGCTGGTGCCGCCCAGCACCACGGCCGTGATCACGTCGAGCTCCAGGCCGGTACCCATGTCGGAGCGGGTCGTGCTCACGCGCGATACGAACACCCAGGCGGCGAGGCCACCCATCAAGCCGGACATGGTGTAGATCGAGGTCTTGATGCGGTCGACCGGGATGCCGGAAAAGCGCGCCGCCACCTCGTTGTTGCCGATCGCGTAGAGGGAGCGGCCGAAGGTGGTGAAGGTCAGGACGATCGCGGTGATCACGAAGAACACCAGCAGCAGCCAGAGCTGGGTCGGCACGCCGAACAGCTCCCCCTGCCCGAGTTGCAGGAACCATTCCGGGTAGCCGCGGACCGACCTCGCCTGGCTGATACCCTCGGCCAGCCCGCGATAGAGCGCCAGCGTCGCCAGGGTCATGATCAGCGGCGGGACGCCGACCCTGGTGATGAACCAGCCGTTCACGAAGCCGGCGAACGCGCCCACCAGGATGGACAGCGCGATCGCCCCCTCCAGCGGCAGGCCCAGCTTCTGCCAGAACACGCCGAGCAGGATCGCGCACAAGCCCATGATCGAGCCGACCGACAGGTCGATGCCGCCGGTGATGATGATGAAGGTCATTGGCAGGGCCATGAGCCCGACCTCGACCAGGAGACGGCCCTGGTTCAAGAGGTTGCCGGTGGTCAGGAACTGCTCGGAGCGGAAGGCGAGCAGTGCGATCGCCGCGATCAGCACGAACAGGAGGATGACCTCGTGGCGCTTGAAGCCGGCATAGCGCTCGTGCTGGCCATGGGTCGCGACTGTGGATGCCATGCGCGTCACCTTCTCAGCGATGCCGCGCGCGCTTGCTGCGGCGCGCGAGGTCGGCGAGCACGGTCAGGAGGATCAGGAGACCCTGGACGGCGCGCAGCCAGTACGGAGATACGTTGATGAAGACCAGCGAGGAGCCGATCGCGGCGATCAGGATCGCGGCCAGGGTGGAGCCCACGACCGTGCCGGTCCCGCCCAGGATGCTGACCCCGCCCACGACCGACGCGGTGATGACCGTCAGCTCCAGGTTGGGCGGCACGGTGGACTGGATCACCGAGAGCTGCGTCGCGAACAGGATGGCTGCGATCCCGGCGAAGAAGCCGTGGATGACGAACACGATGAAGACCGTGCGCTTGCGGTCGATGCCTGCCAGGCGGGCCGCCTCGGCATTGCCGCCCACGGCATAGATGGACCGCCCGAAGGCCGAGTAGCGCATCCAGGCCGCAGCCAGGATCGTCAGGACGATCATGAACCAGACCGCCATCGGCACGCCCAACGGGCGGAGCTGCGCCAGATGGAAGCCGTCGGGCAGGTTGTTGATCCAGGCACCGGCCGTGATGCTGATCAGGCCGCCCTTGAGGATGGACAGCATGCCGAGCGTCACCACGATCGACGGCACGCGCATATAGGCCACCAGCCAGCCGTTGACGGCGGAGATCGCCATGCCGACCAGGATCGGGATGGTCCAGGCCAGCCAGAGCGGCCAGCCGTTCACGGCCAGCGTGCCGGAGATCGTGGCGAGCACGCCGATCAGCGAGCCCACCGACACGTCGATGTTGCCGGAGATGATCACCATCGACATGCCGATCGCGGCCACGGCGATATAGGCGTTGCCGAGGAAGATCGAGGACAGGTTGTTGGCGGACAGAAAGCGCTGGTTGTAGGCGCCGACCGCCACGAACAGGACGATGATGGCGATCAGCAGGATGCCTTCCTGGCTGATCGCGAGCTTGCGCAGCTTGGTCGAGAAGGAGGGCTGCTGGGTCAGGGCGAGACTGGCGGCCATCTCAGGCGGCCATCCCGGCCGGCACGACGCGCATCATGGCGCCGGCGATGACCTCCTGGGTGGCTTCAGCCCGGTCGAAACCCGCCACGATCCGTCCTTCCCGCATCACCAGCACCCGGTCGCTCATGCCCAGCACCTCGGGCAGCTCGCTCGAGATCATCAGGATCGCCAGCCCCTGCCCCGCCAGCTCGCTCATGATCCGGTGGATCTCCGCCTTCGCGCCGACATCGATCCCGCGGGTGGGCTCGTCCAGGATCAGGATCCTGGGCTTCGTCGCGAGCCACTTCGCCAGCACCACCTTCTGCTGGTTGCCGCCGGACAGCTTGCCGACGACCTGGTCCATGCTGCTGGCCCGGATCGAGAAGCGGGCGATGTCGCGCTTGGCCAGGTCCTGCTCTCGGTTGCGGTCGATGAAGAAGAAGCGGGAGATCTCGTCCAGGATCGCCAGCGAGACATTGTGCCGGATCCGCATCGGCCGGATCAGGCCCTGGATCCCGCGATCCTCGGGGACATAGGCGATGCCGTGGCGCTTGGCATCGGACGGGCTGCGGATGGTGACCGGCTTGCCGTCGACGAGGATCTGGCCGGCACTGGCCGGGGTGATGCCGAACAGGATCTGGGCGAATTCGCTGCGGCCGGACCCGACCAAGCCGGCCAGGCCCACGATCTCGCCTGCGCGCAGGGTCAGGCTCGCTTCCTCGACCGTTCCGGGGAACGCGACGCTGCGCGCTTCCAGCAGCGTGGCGCCGGGCGGCTTGGGCTCGCGGTGCGGATAGAGCTGGTCGATGGTGCGGCCGACCATCATCGAGATCAGCAGGGGCTCGGTCACGTCCTTGACCTCGCGGGTGGCGACATACTCGCCGTCGCGCAGCACGGTCACCCGGTCGGCCAGGTCGAAGATCTCCACCAGCCGGTGGCTGATATAGATGATGCCGACGCCACGGGCGCGCAGGCGGCGGACGATGCCGAACAGGCGCTCGACATCCGCCTCGGTCAGGGCCGCCGTAGGCTCGTCCATGATCAGGACGCGGGCGTTCATCGAGAGCGCCTTGGCGATCTCGACGCGCTGGCGGTTGCCGACCGACAATGCGCCCACGGGCGCATCGAGGTCGAGGTCGTGGATGTCCAGCGAGTGGAGGATCTCGGCGGTCCGCGCCCGCATGGTCGCCCAGTCGACCCCGCCCCATGAGAGGCGCGGCGCGTGCCCCATGAACACGTTCTCGGCGACCGTGAGCTCGGGGAACAGCAGCAGTTCCTGGTAGATGGCGGCGATGCCGGCGGCCTGCGCTTCCTGCGGGCTCGTGAACCGGACCGGCTTGCCGTCGACGTAGAGCGTGCCCTCGTCCTGCTGGTGGACGCCGGACATCACCTTGATCAGGGTCGACTTGCCCGCCCCGTTCTCGCCCAGCAGCGCATGGACCTCGCCCGGGCGCACGTCGAAGCTCACTCCCCGCAGCGCGCGGACGCCGGGAAACGACTTCACGATGCCTTCGAGGCGGAGGAGCGGGGCGTCGGCTTCCATCAGACCGCCCATGCGGCGGCACGGCTGGCCGTCTTCCTGCGTCCGAATAGTCGGATCATTGCCCCTCCCGATCTTGTCCGGACCTTTGGGCAGGTTCTCGACCCCGTCAAGGCCGACGATCTCTTCCCGCACATGCGGAGGAACGATGGCCCGGCCCTGACCGTTGCCGAGCACAGTTGCCCAGACCGGATGGAGTAGAAACCGATGATGCAGGCAGGCGGACGCGCCTCGGGCGAGGCGGCACGCCCGGCCAGCGATACTGCCCGCGCGATCTGGTGGATGATCGGCATCATTCTGGCCATCGGCATCGTGTACCTGATCCACGACGCCCTGCTCCTCCTGTTCGCGGGCATCCTCCTGGCGGTCCTGTTCCGCGGACTGACCCGGCGCCTCGCCGCCTGGACTGGCATGCCCGACCCGGCCGCCCTTGCAGTGGTGGTCCTGTCGCTGGCCGTGCTGCTGTTCGGCGGCATCTGGCTGTTGGCGCCGCAGGTCACGCAGCAGGTCGAGGACCTGACCCAGCAGGTGCCGGCGGCCTGGGGCAACCTGAAGGGCCGCGTGGTCGAGCGGCTGCCGGACGAGGGGCCGCTGGCAGACGCTCCGCAGCAGTTGAGCGATGTCGGCAGTTCCCGGATCTTCCAGCTGATGGGCAGCGGCTTCGGCGTGATCACCGGGACGCTTGGGGCACTGGGCAGCGGCCTCGTGATGATCGTCGTCGGGATCTATCTGGCCGTCGACCCGCCTCTCTACCGCCGCGGCCTGGTCCGCCTCCTGCCCATGCGCCACCGGCCCCGCAGCCGCGAGGTGCTGGAACTGATCGGGGAGAAGCTTGAAGGCTGGATCCTCGGCACGATGATCTCCGCCGCCATCGTCGGCTGCCTGACCTGGCTGGGCCTTTGGCTGCTCGGCATCCCGATCGCCCTGGTCCTGGCGCTGATCGCGACCGTCCTGACCTTCATCCCGAACATCGGGCCACTGATGTCGCTGGTGCCAGCCGTCCTGATCGCGGCGAGCGAAGGCCTGGGCACGACGCTGGCCGTGGTGGCGCTCTACATGGGTGTGCAGGCCGTCGAGAGCTACCTGATCACGCCGGTGATCCAGCAGCGCACGGTCGACCTTCCGCCGGTGGTCATCCTGCTGGCGCAGATCGTGATGGGCATCCTGTTCGGCATGCTGGGCGTGGCGCTGGCGATGCCGCTCGCCGCTGCGGCGATGGTGCTGGTGCAGGAGCTCTGGGTGAAGGACCGCCTGGAGCGCCCGGCCGCATCAGCGGCCTGAAGCCTCCCGGAGCGCACCCTCGACCAGCAGGCCCGCAACCCAGCGCGCCGTGTTCTCGGCCTGCGGATCGTCCAGACTGCACACATCCTTCAGCACCACGATCGTCTCGATCCCGCAGGTCAGCGCCAGGCCGTGAAGCAGGCGCTCGAACGCCTTGGGCGGCAGGTCGCCCTGGACCGGTGCCAGCGCCTCGCGCAGCCATCGGATCCGTCGGCCGCCGCGCTGTCCGGCCCGCTCGCCGGCGGCCGAAAGGCTGAGGAAGGTGCGGAACAGTTCCTCGCGTGCCAGCACCATCTTCAGCACCGCTGCCACGACATGCTCCGCGCGCCGCACCGGCTCGGAAAACCGGGCGATGTCGAGGTCGATGCGCTCGAACTCGACCGCCACCGCATCCAGGACCGCCTCCTGGGCCATCTCCTCCGGCCGCGAGAAATAGCGATACGCCGTGGCGCGCGAGATGCCGGCCCGGTCGGCTGCCTCCGGAACGGTCGGCTGCCTGCCCTCGGCCAGCAGCTCCCTGGCCGCCTGCAGCAATGCCTGCCGCGTGCGCTGCTTCTGCGCGACCCGCTCTGACCCTTCTTGACCACCCATCATCTTCCCCTTATGAGACAAACGTCTCTTTATGCGATGTGTGTATCATTATGAGCGAAGGGTCTCAACCATGGTTCCTCTCCCGGGCATCGGCGATACCGTGCACCTCCTTGGCACGCTGATCACGTTCAAGGCGACGGCACGGGAAACGGATGGGACGTTCTCGCTGGTGGAAGTGGCAACCGGGGTAGGTCAGGAGACCCCGCCGCACCTCCAGCGCGACGACGCGGAATCCTTCTATGTCCTGGAGGGGACCTACGAGATCACGGTGGCGGGCCAAGCGCGCCAATGCGGCCGGGGCTCGTTCGTCCACGTGCCGCGGGGCGTCGTGCACGGCTTCCGCAACGCTGGCGACCGCACCGCCAGGATGCTGATCCTGAACGTGCCGGGCGGCATCCACGAGCGCTTCTACGCGGACGCCGGCGAGCCGGTCGCCGATCCCGCCGGCTTCACGCCATCGGCACCCGATGTGTCCAAGATCACAGACGCCTGCCGGCGTTACGGTATCGAGCTGCAACCCCGGGGCTGACCGCTCCGGCAAGACACTCTGTGGAGGGTTTGTTCATGCCTCGTGCGATCGAAGCGATCCTGGACAACGATTGGTTCGGCTACGTCGCCCGCACCATGGTGACGTTCATGTTCTGGATGAGCGGCCTGGCCAAGCTCATCGATTTCTCCGGCGGCGTCGCCGAGATGAGCCATTTCGGGCTGGAGCCGGCCGCCCTGTTCAACGTCGCCACGGCCGTCGTGCAGCTCACGGGCTCCGCCCTGATCATCCTGAACCGCTGGACCTGGCTCGGGGCCGGCATGCTGGCGGTGTTCACCGTGCTGACCATCCCGATCGCCCATCCTTTCTGGTCGATGGAAGAGCCGTTCCGCACGATCGAGTTCTACGTCGTGATGGAGCACATCACGATGGTGGGCGCCCTGATGGTGGTCGCCTGGGCTTCCGTGCTGCAGAGAGTGCCTGCCCGCCAGCGCGACGGGCAGGCCGTGACGTCAGTTGCTGGCGGCCAGCGGCCCCAGGTCCAGGAAGCGAGCCTCGCCTAGCGCATCGCCCACCCCGTCATTGTCGGACACGATCACCAGGCGGCCGTCCGGCATCATCGCCAGCCCCTCGATCTTCTCGATCGTCCACCCGTGGAGATCCTGCAGAACGGGAAGCACGTCGATGCCGGCCGTCTTCTGGACCGTCGGCAGGGGCTGGCCGGCCGCTGCCGGCACGACATCCGTCAGGTCGACGACGGTCACCTTCTTCACCGCCGCGGCCGGGCCTCCCTGGTTGTCCCGCTCGATCAGGGCCAGCCGGCTGCCGCCAAGCGACGTAACTTCGGAGAGACCGATCCAGCCCTTCCCGGCCGGTGCCTCGAGCGGGTAGCGCACGAAGGTCCACTCGCCACTGAAAGGAGCGTAGAAGCCGAGCTTGGCCTGGTTCTCTGGATCGTCCTTCCAGGGCCGCTGGATCGCTACCACGACCCGCTCGTCGTCACCCTCGCCGATAACGGCCACGCCCTCGAAGCCGAACCGGATCGCCTGGCCCGCCACCTCCTTGGGCAGTTCGATCTCGCGTTCCACCACGCCATCGGCCGACACGGCGATCAGCAGGTTGACCGTCGGGTTCTTCTCCCGCTCCGGGTTGCCCTCGGAAGCCAGCCAGAATCCCCCGCCGTCGCGCAGCGCGATGCCTTCCAGGTCATAGGCCTGGGGCTGGCCATCCTTGGTCACGGTGATCGACCGGGTGATCACGGCAGGCTTCCGGCCGGCATCGATCTCGAAGATCTTCGACGTCGCGTAGAAGCTGTCCGAGACCGCGAACAGCTTGCCGTCCGGTCCGGCGACGAGGCCGGACAGGGCGCCGAAGCCGATCGGCGCACCGTCCTGGTCGCCCGAGACGATGGTCGGGAAGGAAGGAGCCTCGCTGCCGTACTGGTAGATCATCACGTTGGAGCGCACGGCGTCCTCGGCCGAATCCTCCTCGGCGGCCACCACGAACAGGTTGCGCTGCGGGATTGCCAGCAGCCCCTCGGGTGCCACGCCCGTCGGCAGGACCTGCCGGAACTCAGGCGCTGCGTCCGCACCCTTGTCGGCGAACACCGAGACCATGTTCGCGCGCTCGGCACCCACGAAGATCAGCTCCTCGTCCCCGAACCGGCCGACCTCGATGCCCTCCGGCTCGCTACCCTTGGCCTTGGCGCGCTTGGCCGGGTACATGCCGTTGCGGATCGCGATGTGCTCGATCAGGTTGCCGCTCTCGAACAGCACCTTGCCGCTCCGGTCGAAGACCGTGAAGCTGCGCGAGCCGCCCTTCCAGTCGCCTTCGTTGGCCGTCACCAGCCGGTGGCCGGGCAGCCAGCCGATCGCATCCGGCTCGCGCGCCACGCCCTTGAGGCTGCCCGTGGGCTCGATCAGCGCCTCCTTGGAGGTCGGGATCCGGTCGAGGTCGACCGCGCCCGCCGAAAAGCTGCCGACCACCTCGCCCTTGGCGAGGTCGATCAGCACGATGTGGTTGTTCTCCTGGAGCGTCAGCGCCGCGATGCCCTCGTCATTCACGTCGACGAACTCGGGCTCCGGATCGTCGCCGGCCACGGCGGCAATTCCGGTCAGGTCGACCTTTCCTGCCGCATCGCAGTTGGACGGCGCACCATCGGCACCGAGCTGGAGGATGGACAGATGCCCGGCCGGCATCTGCGGGATTGCACCGTCGTTCACGTCCTCGTCGCGCTCGTTCTCGACAGCCACGGCCAAGAAGCGCCCGTCCTTGCTGGCCGCCACCGAATCGGGCTGACTGCCTACGTCGCAGCGTGCCAGCACCTTCCGGGTGGCTAGGTCCACCACCGCGACATGGCCGCTCGGCGCCTTCTTGCTCTCGGACGCGTTGACAGCGACGAGCACCTTCCCGCCCACGACCGTCACCGAGGTAGGCTCGCCTTCCATGGCGAGGCTGCCGCCGGGCTTCGGCGCTGCCGGATCCGTGATGTCGATGAAGCCGATCTGCTTGTTCGGGCTGTCGCTGTAGATGAGCGTCATGCCGTCGGGCGTGGCCGTGATGATCTCGCTGCTGGTCTGCGTCGCAGGGTCCGTGCCATCGGGCAGGTTCGCGAAGACCGGGAAGGTCGCGACCCGCTCGAAATAGGCTGCCTGGACAGGCATGGCCGCCATGGCCAGCCCGGTGGCAGCACCCAACAGCAAGGCATGCCGCAGTCGGCCCATCGCGCGTCTCCAAAAATGCTGGGGAAGAACTGGACGGGATGTGGCGGCATCCGGTGACATTTGGATGACGAACGACCGTTCTGCCTGTGCTGCCGCCCGCGTTTCGGGTTATGATGATCGGCTGGCCTGCAAGCTCGGCCGCTCCAGCGAACACGCCGCGCAACCACGAATTTGCATGAACGAACCCAAGCGGGCAAGTTCTCTCTTCTTGCCAATGACTTACCTCACCCGGGTTCCCGGGTTTGGCCGCTTTTCCCGCCGATCCTCATGGTACTGCTGCCCATGGACCTGGTCGGCCACTGGGCAGGCTCAGGCCGGCGCTGGACAGCCTCGCCCGGCCGGCATACGCCCTGGCTCGACCGTTCCAGGATTGGGAGCCGACCCCGTGCAGCAGAAGCCCAGCAACCTCCATGTCGACGGCCGCCGCTTCTGGGACTCGCTCATGGAGATGGCCAGGATCGGCGCCACGCCCAAGGGCGGCTGCAACCGGCAGACGCTCACCGACCTGGACAAGGACGGCCGCGAGCTGTTCCGTTCCTGGGTGGAGGCGGTCGGCTGCACGGTCGAGGTCGACGAGATGGGCAACATGTTCGCCCGCCGCCCGGGCCGCCGGGACGACCTGCCGCCGGTCGTGATCGGCAGCCATCTCGACACCCAGCCCACCGGCGGCAAGTTCGACGGTGTCGCCGGCGTGCTCTGCGGCCTGGAGGTGCTGCGCACCCTGCACGACGCGGGCTACGAGACCGACCATCCGGTCATGGTGGTGAACTGGACGAACGAGGAGGGCTCGCGCTTCTCGCCGGCCATGCTGTCCTCGGGCGTGTGGGCCGGCGCCTTCACGAAGGACTGGGCCTATGGCCTGAAGGACCGTGACGGCAAGACGTTCGGGGAAGAGCTGGCACGCATCGGCTTCAAGGGCGACAAGCCCTGCAGCCCCGCCGACTGGAAGTGCCATTTCGAGCTGCACATCGAGCAGGGCCCGATCCTTGAGGCCGAGAACAAGCAGATCGGCGTCGTCACTGGCGTCCAGGGCATTCGCTGGCTGGACGTGACCATCACCGGCAAGGAGAGCCATGCCGGCTCCACGCCGATGCCCCGGCGCAAGGATGCGCTGGTGGCGGCGTCCAAGGTCGTGATCGCCCTGGACGAGATCGCAAGGCGGCACGCGCCGTCTGCCGTCGCGACCGTGGGCGAGATCAAGATCGCCAAGCCGTCCCGCAACGTCATCCCCGGCGAGGTCACCTTCACGGTCGACCTGCGCCACCCGGAGACGCAGGTGGTCGACGCCATGGAGCAGGAGCTGCGCGCAGCCGTGGCGGATGCCTGCCAGCGGGACTCGCTGCCCTTCGTCGTCGACCGGCTCTGGGACTCGCCGCCCGTGTCCTTCCACCCGGACTGCATCGCCGCCGTCGAGGACGCCGCCCAGGAGGCCGGCTATGCCCATCGCCGCATCGTCAGCGGGCCCGGCCACGACAGCGCCTACACAGCGCGGCACGTGCCCACCTCGATGATCTTCATCCCCTGCAAGGACGGCCTGTCGCACAATGAGGAAGAGTCGGCGGAGCCCGACGACCTGACGGCTGGTGCGGAGGTGATGCTGCGGGCGGTGCTGCGGATGGCGCAGGCGGGCTGATCCGCAGCGGTGCCGGCATTCACCTTTCATTAGGACGGACGCGCTACAAGAGGCCCTGTCGCCATTGCGTTTATGGCGTCGGCAGGGAGCCTCCGATGTTCGAATCCTGGGGGATCGCGCGCAAGATCGGCTGTGCGGTCACCCTGTTCGTGGTGCCGCTCGCCTATCTGCTCTGGAGCCTGATCGGTGCCGGGCAGGTCGTGATCGTCACGGCGCGGCAGGAGATCCAGGGCGACCTCTACCTTGAGCCCGTGCGTCAGGTGCAGGCAGCAATGCTACGCACGATCCTGACAGGAGGTGACCAACCGGGTCTCGTGGCGGCTCTTGAGGAGGCACGTGCCGCTTCAGCGAAGCATGGTGCCGGCTTCAAGGCGGAAGGGCTGGTGGCAGATGCGGAGGAGGCCCTCCACGCTCTGATGACGGCACCAGCCGACTCGGATAAACAAAGCGGGGCGATGAATGCCGTTGAAGCACTGATCGTCCAGATCCGTGATGCGTCCGGCCTCATACTCGACCCACAGATCGACAGCTTCTACGCCATGGACGCATCGGCCGTGGCCCTGCCGAGCCTGATGAACCAGCTGGCGCGCATCGGCAGCCTGCTGGTGGGACCGCCTGCGCAGCCAAGCCAGCTGGCCGTGGCTCATGCGCTGGCCCAGAACGAGCTGGCCCATCTGCGGACTTCATTCGAGGCGGCCCAGGCGAACGACAGCGTCGGCAGGCTGGTCCAGCTCCGTCCGGCGCTGGAGGAGGTGACGGCACGGGTGGAGGCCATCCTGGCCCGGGCCGGGCCCGCTGCGTCCGTGCAGCCGCTGCCCAGCGCGTCCGATGTGAGCGGTGTCGTCACCTCCCTTGCCTCGCTCAGCACCCGGCTCAGCGCCGAGCTGAGGCTCATGCTGGAAGCGCGGCTCGATGCTGCCGAGCAGGTACGCATGGAACAGCTGGCCGTGGCGGCCTTCCTGTTCGTGCTGGCCGGGCTGAGCGTCGCCTACCTGCTCCTGCAGGCCGTCATCCGGCCGATCCGGGCGATGACCTTGGCCTTCTCACGCCTGGCCGCCGGCGAGCTCGCCCTTGAGATTCCGTTCAAGGAGCGCCGGGACGAAGTCGGCGCCATGGCTCGCGCCGCCGATATCTTCAAGCTGCGCAATGCCGCTGAAGCGAAGCGCAGCGGCGACGTCGCTGGCCTGGTGGCGTCGTTCGAGGGAACGTCCATCGAGCTGTCCGACAAGCTCACGCAAGCGGCCGGGCGACTGGCCGAGGCCGCTTCGGAACTGCATGCGGGATCGAGGAACACCCAGCAGCAGATGGCGGCCGCCGATGCGGCGACCGCCGCCGCATCCCCGAACATGCAGACGGCCGCCGGCGCCGGCCACGAGCTGACGGCGTCGATCGATGCCATCGGCCGTCACGTCGACGCCACGAGCGCCATGACCGCACGGGCCGTCCAGGTGGCCGAGGATACGGTGGAGGAAACGGTGAAGCTGGCGCAGGCGGCACAGACCATCAGCGGCATCGTCTCCCTGATCGAGGACATCGCGGCCCAGACCAGCCTTCTGGCGCTCAACGCCACGATCGAGGCGGCGCGTGCCGGCGAGGCTGGCCGGGGCTTTGCCGTGGTCGCCGGCGAGGTGAAGAACCTGGCGAGCCAGAGCGCCCGGGCGACGGCCGACATCACGGCCCAGATCCAGTCGGTGCAGGAAGCGGCCCATGCCGCCATTGCATCGGTCCGCTCGATCGGGGCCACCATCCAGGAGATCGACAACGCCGCCGGATCCATTGTGACCTGTGTCGGGCAGCAGGATCAGATGACCAAGGCCATCGCTGGCCATGTCGCGGAGGCCGCGGCCGGTGCCGGCTCCGCGGCGCACAGCATCGGGATGGTGCATCGCACGGTCGAGGAGGTCGGCGCTGTCGCTGCCACGGTGCGGGCAGCCGCCGAGGGCTTGGCTAACCAGGCAGCACAACTGCGCCGCGAGGTGGCGCAGTTCTCCGAGCGGGTCAGGGCGGCTTGAGCCATCGGAGCGGCACCCGCAGCTGCCTGATGGCGTCGATCATCGCTGCGTGACAAGCCCGCAGGATCGCGTTATGTGCCCGGCATGATCGACATGCGCACCCGCCAGTACTTTTGGTTCTTCGGCTATCCAAGGCCGCTGGCGGAGCTTGGGACATGCGCGATCTGAGGATCTAGACGATAGCATTTCCCGAACAGCCGCCAGCCAGTCTGGCGGCTTTTTCGTGGCCGCCGGCATGGCCCGCCCAGGAGACCATCCCGTGCCCGCATCCACCGACGATCTCCGCATCCTGCAGATCCGTGAACTGAGTACGCCATCCCAGGTCATGCGCGAAATCGAGCGCACGCCCTCGGCCACGGCGACGGTGGCGGCCGGCAGGGGCGCCTTCCAGGACATCCTGCACGGGCGGGATGACCGCCTTGCGGTCGTGATCGGCCCCTGCTCGATCCATAATCCGGCGGCCGCCCTTGACTATGCCGAGCGCCTTGTCGGCGAGCGGCGCCGGTTCGCCGGGCAGCTCGAGATCGTCATGCGGGTCTATTTCGAGAAGCCACGCACCACGGTCGGCTGGAAGGGCCTGATCAACGATCCCGGCCTCGACGACAGCTTCGACATCGACCGCGGCCTCCGCCTTGCGCGGCAGCTGCTGCGCGACGTCGCCGAGATGGGCCTGCCGGCGGCGTGCGAGTTCCTGGACATGACGACGCCGCAATACATCGCCGACCTCGTCGCCTGGGCCGCGATCGGTGCCAGGACCACGGAGAGCCAGGTCCATCGCGAGCTCGCCTCCGGCCTGTCCTGCCCGGTCGGCTTCAAGAACGGGACCGACGGCAACGTGCGGATCGCCGCGGAGGCGGTGATGTCGGCCTCGCGTCCCCATCACTTCCTGGCCGTCACCAAGGAAGGCCGCTCCGCGATCGCCTCCACCGCCGGCAATGCGGACTGCCATGTGATCCTGCGTGGCGGCCGCCTGCCGAACTACGATGCCGAGAGCGTGGAGGCGGCCTGCGCCGAAGCGGCCCGGGCAGGCGTGCCGCCTCGGGTCATGATCGATGCGAGCCATGCCAACAGCGGCAAGAAGCCGGAGAACCAGCCCGTCGTGATCGACGAGGTCGCAAGGCAGGTCGCGGACGGCGAGATGCGCATCATCGGCACCATGGTCGAGAGCAACCTTGTCGGCGGCCGCCAGGACCACGTGCAGGGCCGCCCGCTCCTGTACGGCCAGAGCATCACCGACGGCTGCATCGACTGGACCACGTCGCTGGCCGTGCTCGAGACCCTGGCCGCTGCCGTCGACCGGCGCCGCAGCCGTCCGCACGGGACCGACCGTCGCCTGGAACAGGTCGCCGGCTGAGGCAGCAGAACCACGCGGCGCAGCGGGCCGGGCCTAGCCGGATCGGCCCGCAGCTCCTAGGCTCGCTAGGGGGCGCAACGGTGGCAGGTAGCGTGCAGGATCTGGTCAGCAGCGGTCCGATGACGACGGATCCGGTGGTCGAGACGGCGAATCTCGCCCTGGTCTTCCAGACCAATGACGGCACGGTCCAGGCCCTGTCGGACGTGTCGCTCACGATCGAGCGGGGCTCTTTCGTATCGCTGATCGGGCCGTCCGGGTGCGGCAAGACCACCCTTCTGCGCGTCATCGCCGACCTCGAGCAGCCCACCGGCGGGTCGATCACCGTCAACGGGACCAGCCCTGCGGAGAACCGGCGGCGGCGTGGCTACGGCTATGTCTTCCAGGCGCCTGCGCTCTATCCCTGGCGCACGGTGCTGCGCAACGTTACCCTGCCGCTGGAGATCATGGGCGCCAGCGCTGCGGAGCGGGCCGAGCGGGCCCGCCGCAACCTTGAGTTGGTCAACCTCGAGGGCTTCGAGGGGAAATATCCCTGGCAGCTCTCCGGCGGCATGCAGCAGCGTGTCTCGATCGCCCGTGCTTTGTCGTTCGAGCCGCAACTCCTCCTCATGGACGAACCGTTCGGGGCGCTGGACGAGATCACGCGCGACCATTTGAACGAGCAGTTGCTGCGGCTTTGGCGCACCACCGGCAAGACCGTCGTGTTCGTCACCCATTCGATCGCCGAGGCGGCCTTCCTGTCGACCAGGATCGTCGTCATGTCGCCCAGACCCGGTCGCATCCTCGAAGTGATCGACAGCGACTTCCCGAAGGAGCGTACCCTCGACATCCGGGAAGCGCCGGCCTTCACCGAAATCGCGCGGCGGATCCGCGACGGCCTGCGCGCCGGCCACTCCTACGAGGACTGACCCGGCATGACCCGCTCGTTCTCGATCGCCGGCCCGCGGCCCTAGCATGCACGGTGCAGCCTGGATGCTCAGGATCGACGGAGAACGGCAAGCGCGGCGGTGGGCATCGCTCCCTTCGCTCGCTGCCTGGCGATGCTGGAATCCGGAGCGGGCCCGACAGAGGCGGAGCGGCCTTTGGGCCGGCTGGCCAATGTCCTGGATCGGCCTGCTGGTGACGCCGCAACCCGCTTATCCGCATGCCACTCATCGTCGCCCACCTGGTGGTGCCAAGCCTCGCTCACCGTTGCCCTGACCATGTCCAGCGAACCTTGAACGCACCCGCCGACGACCATGTGCCGGCAGAGCCGGTCGACTGGTTCTCGACGCGCGGCCGTCGGGGCCGGCGGTCGTTCGTCCTGAATTTCCTGCTCGTGAATTTCTGCGTCGCCGCTACCAGCGGCATTGCCGAGGCCGGTGGCGAGCTGCCCCGGCTGGTGGCCGTCGCCTGCGCGCTGGCCGGGACGTGGATCAACCTCTGCCTGGTCGCTCAACGATTGCATGACATGGGCCGCAGTGGCTGGCTCCAGATCGTGCCGTTCGCGCTGGGCCTGGCGGGCATCGCCCTGCTCACCCTCGACCACCCGCTCGCACGCCCACCGGGCCTGGCGATGCTCCTGACCGGCTGGCTCGGCTTCGCCTTCTGGCTGGCGCTCGCACCCGGCACGCCCGGCAGCAACGGCTTCGGTAGCCGCGAACGCTGACTGCCCGCCGCGCCAAGCTAAGTTCTCCAACTGCCGGCCTGAACATGATGGCGGCGATCTGGAGCATGACGAGGTAGTTGGCGGGGTGCTTCGGTCTGCTCCGCGGCTCGGACATTTCGCGTGGCAATGCGCCGGCATCGCCCGAAGCGGCCAGCGGGCGCTCGATCCGGTGGCGCTGGGCGTAGGCTGGCCAGTGGATCAGCGCAAATGGGCGTTGGTTCATGGGAGAGCGGCGCGAATGCCCGAGGCTCGTGGCTTGGCGGCATGACTTGGCGGATCGGCGGGCGCCCTGCGGCGATGACGCCTGCTCGATCCACTGTCGGCCAAGGCAAGATTGGCCTGCCCGGGATCTTTGGATGCCGGTCAGGCGAAGAGTTGATCGGCCCTTTGCCGGTTCATGGGCATGCAGCGCAGCCGGAGCTGGCAGCGGTTGCGCACGTGGCGGTAGAGGTAGCGTCGCTTCATGGTGTCGAAGAGCTTCAAGGGCCTGGCAGCGTGGTGGTGCGATGACGACATTCATCCAGCTGTGCATCGAGCGTCAGCAGACCCTCGATCCAACCTCGGCCAGCGCCTCCCGTTTTTCCACCGACTAGCAAACCTTGTCCGCCAGCACGGCCTGCTCATCGCCGCAAGCCAAGGCATCGGCGGCGATGCCCAGAACCAATGTCGGCGCCGGCACAGGATGGCCCTGCGGGTCAGGTCCGGGTCCCGCTGTGATCTCCTGACCGCCGCCCTTGCAGGGGCGAATTGATCGTCGTGCCGGCGATCGATTGTCCACCGCCAGGTGCGCCCTGGTGCCGAAGAAGCGGCGCTGCTTGGCACCGGATGAAGCCAGCGGCAGCAGGCGCCGGCTCCATCCATGCAATGGCTCGCATCAGGAAGATGCGAGCGGGAGGGCATCGAACCCGACCTCGGTCACTAGGCCACGCTGCTCGAGCCGGGTGTTCAAGGCATCGAACACGGCCTCCACCAGACCCGCCTCGGCCATCGATCCGGAAGCGAGGGAGCGTCCCTTCGCAGCCTCATGGCCGATCAATGGTTTTGCCGTCGATCCTCTGGAGATCGAATGACCGGTCTCATGATCGATCACTGCGCCTGGCACCGCATCCTCCAGCCCGAGGCCGCAACAGCGGCGGAAGCTCAGCCGCCAAGCCAGGGCTTCTTCGAGATCACGATTCGACAGGTGGTACCCTTGCCGTCCAGCAGGTGCTGCAGCAGCAAGGCCTTGAGCTGGCCAGCGGCGCCTAGCTGTTTGGTCCCGCGGCGTAGAGGCAGGGTGGCTGGTGAAAAAGCTCGGGCTTTGCTGCCAGACGGCGGTGATGGCCTCGATGGGCGTGCGCCGGCGGAGCGCCTTGAGCTGCCTGGCGATGTTGCAGGCTGCCTGC
>NZ_DATAGQ010000078.1:0-25395 GCF_036263595.1 Geminicoccus sp.
CTTGTAGAGCCCGAAAGCCACCGCCAGACCCAGGATGAACTCCAGGCCGACGGCGCCCAGCACGATCATCACGGTCTTGCCGATCGAGCTCCAGAAGCGCTCGTCGCCGAACAGGGCCGCATAGTTGCCGAAGCCGATGAACGACGGCTCACCGCCACCCAGGTAGTAGTTGAAGAAGCTCAGATAGATCGCGTAGCCGAGCGGGTAGAGCAGGACGAGCGAGATCATCACCCCGCTCGGCACCAGAAAGAGCCAAAGGCCCCGTTGGGTCTGCATTTACGACAGGATCTCCGGCCAAGAACGACGCTGGCTAGGGGTGGCTGACGGTCACTGATAGTAGCCGCGACTCCTGAGTAGTTGTTCCGTCTCCCCGGCTGCCGCATCCAGCGCCGCCTGGACCTCCATCTCGCCGGCCACCGCCTGGAGGATGCGCCGGGAGATGAACTCGCCGACCTCGTAGAACTCGGGCAGTGGCGGGAACGGCTGGGCCGTTTCCAGCGAGGCGAGGATACCCGGATAGTGGCGGAACTTCTTGGCCAACTCCGGATCGCGCAGGACCGACTCCCGCGGCGGCACGGTCAGGGCTGCAGCCTCGCGCATGTTGGCCTCGTTCGAGGACGTCGCGATGATGCGGAATAGGAGATCCGGGTCCTGCTTGCTAAACGCGGAGATTGCGTAGCCGTCGCCAGAGAGCCGGCCATGGCCGCCGGGCGGTGCGGCCCAATCGATCAGGTCCACGACCCGCGACTTGGCCGGATCGTCCATTGACGCGGCACGCGTCGCCCACTGCAGGCCCATCAGGCCCAGGTCCTGCTGGTAGGCCAGCGAGCACTCGTCATTGGCGGCGGTGGCAAAGCCTCGCTGGGCGTAGCTCGTGACCTCCTTCAGGGTCTCGATCGCCTTCACGCCCTTCTCGTTGTTGAAGATCGGCTTCCAGTTCTCGTCGAACCAGCCGTCGCCGATGGCATTCATGTACCAGTGGGCTTCGTTCATGTTCGCGTCGACAGGCTTCATGCAGCTGACCGCGCCGGAACGCATCGGGCTGTTCATCTCGCTCGCGATCGCGACGAACTCCTCGATCGTCTTGGGCACCTGCTTGCCTTCTGCCTCGAGCAGGTCCTTGCGGTAGAACAGCATCATCACGTTGACGTTGTGCGGCAGGACGTAGAGCTTGCCTTCGTAGCGATAGGGGGCCAGTCCACTCTCCGGGAAGTCGGCGAAATTGTACTCCGCCTTGTACTTCTCCCAGAAGTCGTCCAGCGGACGAAGCCAGCCGTTCTTCGCATATTTCTGCACGGTGCTGTCGCTGGCATAGACCAGATCCACCGTGTCTGCCTTGGATGACAGGGCAATGGTGGCCAGCTCGTTCGCCTTGTCGAAGGGCATCAGTTGGGTGTTGACCTCCACCCCCGGCACCGCCGAGCGCATCTTCTCGGCGTACAGCTCCAGCGCCGGATAGCGATGGCTGATCATCTGAACTGGTGCCGCGGCCGATGCACGGCGTCCGGTGACGGAGGCGACGCCCAGGGCGCCAAGCGCGCCCAGCGTACGCCGTCGATCCAGGTTGAGCTTGTTCATGGTCGACCTCGAGCTCCCCGATCACGCGGATGGATACCCACGTGCCCTACGCCTTCTGCCAAGCGTCTTACATACCGACCTGTTGTATGGCAGTTCCGAAGTCAATACCGGGCCTTCCGATCTGATCACTTCCGAGGCTTAGCCCTTGCCAATGCTGCGCCCTTGGCAGGATGCGAGGTCGTGGGACGTCATCTTCGGGGCTGCGTTGAACGTTTCAAGTCACTCGACGACAAGTTTAGATCGTCCTCATGAACACAGGTCACATGCTCAGTGCGCCCCCTGCAGAACGCGGACCATTGCCGGATGGGTGATAATGTATTTAGCCTAGTGATCAGGCGCAGAATGGAGTGGAGAACGAACCCCATGCCGACCAAGGCGACGAAGACGCAGGGCAAGGCAGCTGCTGCCGACGCAGGCAAGAAGCCCAACGCTCTGCAAAAGCCGGTACAGCCGTCGAAGGAACTAGGCTTGCTAGTCGGGAACGAGCCGCTGCCGCGCAGCGATGTGGTCAGCAAAGTCTGGGACTACATCAAGAAGAACCAGTTGCAGAACCCGGAAAACAAGCGGGAGATTCTCGCCGATGACAAGCTGGAAGCGGTCTTCGGCAAGAAGAAGGTGACCATGTTCGAGATGAACAAGCATCTGGCGCGCCATCTCACCTGATACGGCCGCCGGCTCTTTCCCGGCCCGTAGCCGGGAACTCCCTCGATTGATCAAGGCCCTCCGTCATGAACGACGATGGGCAGACATTCCCGCATGAAAAAACCGGCCTTACCGTGGATCGCGGTTGATCCGTCTCCTGGCACGCAGATGGTGAGAACGGGAGGCGCAGATGAGCAGCACGCGCCCGGAATCCGTGGATCGATCCCGGGCGGCTTGAAAGGCTGCCGCGATGTCAGTCCTGCCGCAAAAGCAGCGTCGCGAGCGGCGGAAGGGTGAGAGACACCGAGGCCGGGTGGCCATGCAGTGGAATCTCGTCGCCGGGTACCGCCCCGCTATTGCCCATGTTGCTGCCGCCATAGATGGCCGCATCGGTGTTCAGGATCTCGCGCCACAGGCCCGCCTTCGGAACGCCGATGCGATAGCCTGGCCGCGGCACCGGCGTCATGTTGCTCACCGCGAGAAGCGTCGAGTTGCCGTCCTTCGATTTCCTGAACATGGCGAACACCGAGTTCGCGGCATCGTCCACCACCGCCCAGGCGAACCCGTTCGGGTCGTTGTCCGTCTCGTGGAGAGCAGGCTCGGTGACATAGATGCGGTTCAGGTCCTGCACGAGCCGCTGCATTCCCGCATGTGCCGGCTGGTCCAGCAGGTCCCAGGTGACTGACGCGTCGTGGTTCCATTCGCTCTCCTGGGCGATCTCGCATCCCATGAACAGGAGCTTCTTGCCCGGGTGCGCCCACATATAGCCGTAATAGGCGCGCAGGTTCGCAAAGCGTTGCCACGAATCGCCCGGCATCTTGCGGATCAGCGAGCCTTTCCCGTGCACCACCTCGTCATGCGACAAGGGCAGGATGAAGCGCTCGGAATAGGCGTAGACCATGCCGAACGTGAAGGCGCCGTGGTTGTAGCTGCGATAGACCGGGTCCTGCTCCATGAAGTGGAGCGAGTCGTGCATCCAGCCCATGTTCCACTTGAACGTGAATCCAAGGCCGCCTTCCTCGGCTGGCTTGGTGACGCCAGGAAACGCCGTCGATTCTTCCGCAATCGTGATGGCGCCCTGGCAGCGATGCGTCACGATGCTGTTCAGGTGCTTGAAGAACTCGATGGCTTCCAGGTTCTCCCGCCCGCCATACTTGTTCGGGATCCACTCGCCTGCCTTGCGGCTGTAGTCGCGGTACAGCATGGAGGCGACCGCATCGACCCGGAGCGCGTCGATGTGGAAGCGCTCCAGCCAGTCTAGCGCGCTGGCGATCAGGAAACCCTTCACCTCGGTGCGGCCGAGATTGTAGATCAGGGTATTCCAGTCCTGGTGGAAGCCTTCGCGTGGATCCTGGTGCTCGTAGAGCGCCGTGCCGTCGAACTGCGCCAGCCCGAACACGTCGGTCGGGAAATGCGCCGGCACCCAGTCCAGGATCACGCCGATCCCGGCCTCGTGGCAGCGGTCGACGAATCCCGCGAAGTCCTCGGGCGTGCCGTACCGTCCTGTCGGCGCGAACAGGCCGAGCGGCTGGTAGCCCCATGACCCCCCGAACGGGTGCTCCATGATCGGCAGCAGCTCGATATGGGTAAAGCCCATCTCGGCCACATAAGGGATCATGCGGCCGGCCAGCTCGCTCCAGTCGAGGCTGCGGTTGCCGTCGGCCGTGTCGCGCATCCACGACCCCGCATGCACTTCATAGACGGAGATGGGTGCCGTTTCCGACTGGCGCGCCGCACGGGAGGACATCCAGGCTTGGTCGGTCCAGGGGAACGGCTCGGAGCGCGCGACGATGGAGGCGCTTCCGGGGGCTGCTTCGCTGGCACGGGCCACCGGGTCGGCCTTCTGTGGCAGCATTTGCCCGTGCGGGCCGAGCAACTCGTACTTGTACCGCACGCCCGGGCCGAGGCGCGGGATGAACAGCTCCCAGATGCCCGACATGCCGCGCAGGCGCATCGGGTGACGGCGGCCGTCCCAACTGTTGAAGTCTCCGACCACCGACACCCGCCTGGCGTTCGGAGCCCACACCGCAAACCGTACGCCAGGCACGCCACGGATGGTCATTGCCTGTGCGCCGAGCACGTGGCTCAGCTCGTAATGGGTCCCCTGCCCGATCAGATGCAGGTCGAGATCGCCCAGCAACAGGCCGAAGCTGTAGGGATCCTCGGTTTCCTGGACGGCATCGGGCCAGAAGATCCGGAGCTTGTAGGCGGGATACTGCTCCAGCGACTCGGCGAAGAGACCTGCCGGATGCACGCATTCCATCGAGGCGATCCGCTCGCCGGTCTCCCGTGCCAGCAGGTCGACCCCGGTCGCTCCTGGCATAAACACGCGGACGATGCTTCCCTGGCCGTTGGGATGCTGGCCGAGGATGGCGAACGGATCCCCATGCCGGCCATCGACGAGAGCCTCGATGGCGGCTTGATCGACGCCCGCCATGCGGCCGTCCTGTCCAGGCATCATTCAGCTCCTCCTTCGTGCTTACCGATCAGGCGCTCGACGACCCTGGACAGTCCGTGGAGCGGGATGGCCAGCCACTTCGGCCGGTTCGAAGCTTCGTACTGGATCTCGTAGGCCGCCTTCTCGAGCAGGAAGAGATCGAGCAGCAGGGCGCGCGCCTCGCCCGACAGGCCCAACTGCGGTGCCGCTCCGATCGCCTCGTCATAATCCCGCAGGAAGGCCGCCTGCGCACCGACCCGGAACTGTTCGAGCAGCGTCGTGCGGATGTCGCGCAACTGCTGGGATGCCACGTCGTCCTCGGGCGGAAGGGCCGAGACGGCGGCATAGTCGAGGGAACGCAGCAGCCCGGCCACGTCGCGCAGCGGGCTCGTCTTCGCACGCCGCTCGTCCAAGGCCCGCACCGGCTCGCCCTCGAAGTCGATGATGTACGCGTCGCCCTGGGCGACCAGCACCTGTCCCAGGTGGAAGTCGCCATGGATGCGCGTCATCAGGGTGCCGCGCCCCACCTCGGCCAGCCGGTCGATCGCGCTGACCAGCACGTCGTGCTGCTCGATCAAGCGATCCGCCATCTCCTGGAGCGCAGGATCGAGGTCGCCGCGCACCTTGGCCAGGATATCCAGCGCGGTGGCGAGCTGCTCTGTAGCGCGGACCTTCCAGGCCTGAATCTCGTCGGCTCCGGCCTCGACGGGCTTGAAGTCGGGTTCGTCCGTGGGCGTGGCAAGCACGGCGTGCAGCTCGCCGAGCCGCTTGCCGACAACGCCGGCGAAGTTCTCCAGCGTCGTGAAGATGTCCTCTTCCGGCGTGCGATCTTCCTCGACCAGCGCGTGCTCGTCGATCGTGCGCTTCAGGTTGTCGAGCATCCAGCCCCAGGCATCGCCCTGGTTGCGGATGGCGCCCTGTACGATGGCGAGCGTGTGCGGCGTGCCGTCCTGGGAGACGTGCACGACCTGGCCCAGCAGCGGTGCTGCATTCGCATAGGCCAGATTGGTCAGGTACTGGGTCATCTCCGCTTCCGGGTGGATCCCGCCGAAGACGCGTCGCACGAGCTTGATCATGGCGAGGTCGCCGAAGATCAGTGAGCTGTTCGACTGCTCCGCGGAGAGCCAGCGGATGGAGGCGTCGGGCGCAACTTCCTTGCAGTCCAGCTGCGGCGTGCCGATGAACTGGATCTCGCCGGCTGGCGTGGCGGCGGTCACACGCTCGCACAGTGCCTGGAGCACGGCATGTGCCCAGCGATCGATGGCGAAGGCGTCGGTCAGGAAGCCGACACGGCGGCCACGGCGAACGCGGGCCAGCGCCAGCTGCTGCGGGAGTGCTGGCAGCGTCGGCTCGTCCCAGGCGATCCCGATCGGCAGGAAGTAGGATTCGGTCCGATCGCCGACCGAGGCTTCGATCTCCGCCATCAGCACGTCCTCGGCGAACGGCATCGGCACCGACCAGGCGACCCGCGTACGATGCAGCGTCTCGTTCTTCGACGCGAACCAGCGGCGGATCGGGAGATATGTCGGCAGGATGTCGTTGGCGATCACGCCCGCGTTGCGCTGCTCAGCGAGCTCGTCAAGCCGGCTGCGCAGCACGATGGTGGTGAAGTCGGGAAGCTGCTCCGGCGGCGAATTGCGCCAGGCGGGGCTGTCCACTTCCGACATCAGCTGGAACCAATAGAAGCCGTAGGGCGGCAACGTCAGCAGATAGGTCAGCTGTCCGATCGGCGGGAACGCCGAGGGTCCCGTCATCTCGATCGGCACGCGTCCGGCCAGCGCGGACAGGTCGAGTTCGACCGCCTGGGGTACCCGCGACAGGTTGGCCACGCACAGGATGACCTCGTTCTCGTACTCGCGCAGATAGGCCAGGACCTTGCGGTTGGAAGGGTAGAGAAGCCGGAAGGTGCCGCGGCCGAATGCCTGGTGGCTGCGGCGGAGCGTCAGCATCCGGCGCATCCAGTTCAGCAGCGAGTGCTGGTCGCGGCTCTGCGCCTCCACGTTCACGGTCTCGAAGCCGTAGAGCGGGTCCATGATCGGCGGCAAGACCAGGCCGGCTGGGTCGGCGCGCGAGAAGCCGCCGTTGCGGTCGGGCGACCACTGCATCGGCGTGCGCACGCCGTCACGGTCGCCCAGGTAGATGTTGTCGCCCATGCCGAGTTCGTCGCCGTAATAGACGACGGGCGTGCCGGGCATGGAGAGGAGAAGGGCGTTCATCAGCTCGATGCGACGCCGGTCCCGCTGCATCAGCGGTGCGAGGCGCCGGCGAATGCCCAGGTTGATGCGAGCCCGCCGGTCGGCGGCATAGGTGTTCCAGAGATAGTCCCGCTCCTCGTCGGTCACCATTTCGAGGGTCAGCTCATCATGGTTCCGCAGGAAGATCGCCCACTGGCAGTTGCCGGGGATTTCCGGAGTCTGGCGAAGGATGTCGGTGATCGGGAACCGATCCTCCTTGGCGATCGCCATGTACATGCGCGGCATCAGCGGGAAGTGGAATGCCATGTGGCATTCGTCGCCTTCTCCAAAATATTGCTGGGTGTCTTCGGGCCACTGGTTGGCTTCTGCCAGCAGCAGCCGGTCGGGATAGGCCTCGTCCAGGGCCGCGCGGATCTTCTTCAGGACCGCGTGCGTCTCAGGGAGGTTCTCGTTGATCGTGCCTTCACGCTCGACCAGGTAGGGGATGGCGTCCAGCCGCAGGCCGTCGATGCCCATGTCCAGCCAGAAGCGCATGACTCGCAGCACTTCCTCCAGGACGAGCGGATTGTCGAAATTCAGGTCGGGCTGGTGCGAGTAGAAGCGGTGCCAGAAATAGGCGCCCGCCACCGGATCCCAGGTCCAGTTGGACTTCTCGGTGTCGATGAAGATGATGCGGGTTTCCGGGTACTTCTGGTCGGTGTCCGACCAGACATAGAAGTCGCGCTCGGGCGAGCCGGGCGGGGCCTGGCGCGCCCGCTGGAACCACGGGTTCTGGTCCGAGGTGTGGTTGATCACGAGCTCGGTGATGACCCGCAGGCCGCGGGCGTGCGCCTCCTGCACGAACGCCTTGAACTCTTCCAGCGTCCCGTAATCCGGGCTCACATCCTCGTAACCGGAGATGTCGTAGCCGTCGTCGCGACGTGGAGACGGATAGAAGGGCAGCAGCCAGATCGTGTTGACGCCGAGCGAGGCGATATAGTCCAGCTTCGTCAGCAGCCCTGCGAAGTCACCGATTCCATCGTTGTTGGAATCAAAGAAGGACTTCACATGCAACTGATAGATGATCGAGTCCTTGTACCAGAGCGGGTCGGTACGCATGGACGCGTCGCGCTGGCTTGGGGAAAGGTCTTCCTCCTCGGCGGACGCGCCACGACGCTCGACGACCAGTTCGTTCTTCTCAAGCATTCTTCTTAGCCCTTTGCGGCGACGCGCCAGATCGAGAAGGGAATCTCGCCCGGGTCACAGCGGATCCGCTGGTACTTGCCAGTCCAGGTCAGGCGCCGGTTGCGCATGAGGTCATCGACAACCAGGGAACCATGGTCCGGGATCCCGAACTTCCAGAGCGGAATCTCGACGTCGGCCTCCTGGGCAAGCTGCGGATCGACGCTGACGGCGATGAGGAGGACATTCTCCCGGCCGGGCGTCGCCTTCTCGAAGAACAGGATGTTGTCGTTCCAGGCATTCAGGAACGTGATTCCGAGATGCGAGTGCAGAGCCGGATTGCTGCGCCGGATGCGGTTAAGGCTGGAGATCTCGGCGATGATGTTGCCGGGGCGGTTCCAGTCCCAGGCACGGATCTCGTACTTCTCGCTGTCCGCATACTCCTTCTTCTTCGCGTCCGGCCGGCCCTCGCAGATCTCGAAGCCGTTATACATCCCCCAGAGCCCTGACATCGTCGTCGCCAGTGCCGCCCGGATCAGATAGGCCGAGCGCGGCGCGTCCTGGAGGAAGTCCGGGTTGATGTCCGGCGTGTTCACGAAGAAGTGCGGCCGGAAGAAGTCCTTCGGCTCGGTCTGCGCCAGCTCCGTCAGGTACTCCGTCAGCTCGGCCTTCGTGTTGCGCCAGGTGAAGTAGGTGTAGGACTGGGAGAAGCCGATCTTGGCCAGCCGGTACATCACCTTCGGCCGAGTGAATGCCTCGGCCAGGAACACGACGTCCGGATGGTCACGCCGGACATCCGCGATCAGCCACTCCCAGAACGGGAACGGCTTGGTGTGCGGGTTGTCGATCCGGAACAGCTTCACGCCATGGCCGACCCAGAGCAGGATCACGTCGCGAAGTTCCACCCACAGCGACGGCACCGCACCCTTGGCGTAGAAGTCGACGTTGACGATGTCCTCGTACTTTTTGGGAGGGTTCTCGGCGTAGCGGATCGTGCCGTCCGGCCGCCAGTCGAACCAGTCCGGATGCTCCTTCAGCCAGGGATGGTCCGGCGAGGCCTGGATCGCGATGTCCAGGGCGATCTCCAGCCCGTGCCCGGCCGCGGCTTCGACCAGCCGGTGGAAATCGTCGAATGTGCCGAGTTCCGGATGGATTGCGTCATGGCCGCCTTCCTCCGCGCCGATCGCATAGGGGCTGCCCGGATCGTCGGGCCCTGCCGTCAGGCTGTTGTTCTTCCCCTTGCGGTGGGTCCGGCCGATCGGGTGGATCGGCGGCAGGTAGAGCACGTCGAAGCCCATGTCGCGAATGGCCGGAAGCCGTCGAATGACATCGTCGAACGTGCCGTGTCGGTTCGGATCGTTGCTCTGGGAGCGCGGGAACAGCTCGTACCAGCTCCCGAACTCGGCCGCAGAGCGCTCGGCGTCCAGCGGGATCGCGTGGGAGCGCAGCCGGAACGGTCGCCGATCGGCCGCCGTCATGACGGCGGATGTCTCTGGCGACATGAGGATCTGAACCCGGGTGTCATAGTCCGCATGGACCAGCCGCTGGGCGATCGGCCTGACCCGGTCCGCGACCGCGCCTTCCGTCTCGCGCGAGGCCGCTTCGACGATGAGGCGGCCCTCCTCCAGCTCCAGCGTCACGTCGAGGCCGGCCGCGACCTTCTTGTCCAGCTCGTAGCGGAAGATGGCGAACGGATCGCGCCAAGCCTCGATGGCGAATTCATGGCGCCCGAGCCGTTCCAGGGGAAACGCCGCCATCCAGCGATCGTTGGTCAGCAGGGTCATGCGGGTTTCGCGCCAGGCCTGCTCATCTACCGGGCGCCAGACCAGGACGGCGGCAATGGGATCATGCCCATCATTGAAGATGTCGGCTTCCACATGGACGACCTGCCCCACCGTCCGCTTCACGGGGAACGCCCCATCGTCCACGGCCGGCTGGATCTTCTCGATGATCATCCGCGGTGCCGTGACCGCCTCCTCGATCGGCGGCACCCGGACCACGCCAGTGATCGCCTGGTGCGGGCGGCCTTCCAGGATCCGCACCTCGCCCGGACCCAGCCGCACCGTGCTGACGGGAGACAGTTCCTGCCCGCCGTCGAGGTCGCGGAACGGGACGAATCGCGAGCCGGCCTCGGAGATGATGAAGGAACCCGTGGCCTCGGCAGGGCGGCGGAGGTCGGCATTGACCAGAATCAGCCGCGCCGCCTTGGCCTGCCGCGCATCTTCGGCATCGATCCGCAGCATGACCGTGACGGTCGAGGTGTTCCCTGTGACGACATGGACCGGCAGGCGCGCGAAACGGCCGGCGTCCTGGGCAAGGAACTCATTGGCCGCCCGCACCGGGCCGCTCAGGTCGAGCCCACCCCTCTCCTGTAGGCCAGCCAAGCCCTTGCCGTCGCCGCGCGTCGGGTCGAGCCGGTCCCGGCAGCCATACTCGAAGCCCATCGGGACCAGCAGACCGTCGCCGAACGCGGCAGCAAGCCAGAGGGTGCGGATCGCGTGGCGCTTGAGCACCTCGTCGATCTCGACCTCGTGGGTCAGGCGCTTGTCGAAAGGCACCTCCGGAAAGGCGATCTCGTAGCCGATCGTCCGCTGCAGCTCCCGTTCCTCGGGCAGCCAGCCGCTCTGCAAGTCCCACCAGCAGACGGATGAGAACACGCCGTCGAATCCGACGGAACGGACGGCTTGGCGTGCCTCCGCTCTCGTTCCCGGCGTCCATGCGAGGAAGCGGGTGCCCGGGCTTCCTTCCCTCACCCTGGCCACCAGATGGCTCAGGGCTGTCGGCGGCACCCGCTCCCAATGCAGGCAGCGGAAGCCGGCGATGCCTGCGGCAGCGAGGGAGCCCAGCCGCTCGGCGAGCATCGAGATGTAGGGGTGATCTGCCGGGCTGGCCGGGTCGTAGGAGATGATCACGGCATCGCGATCGGCCGGGTCGCGGCGAGGGTCGAGCGCGCCGCGATGGGCGGGAGTGAGCCCGAGTTCCATGGCGAACGTGCTGTCCGCAGCCACCCGGTCGACGACGATGTCGAGCATCAGCGCGAGGCCGTGCGCGCGCGCCATCTCGACCAGCCGCGCCAGGCCGCTGGCCGCGTCGTCATGCCCCAGCGCCGGATGAAGTCGCCCCATGTCGTGGGGCAGGAAGAGGCTTTCACCGTGGCCGGGTGCGAATGGGGGGGCGGTCAGGACCGTGTCGAAGCCCAATCCTGCCGCATGCTCGAAGATGGTGTCCCAGGCATCGAGCGGCCCGACCAGCAGCGGATGCACGTAGTAGATCCGTGGCGCCGCATGACCGATGTCCTGGACCTGGAGCTCCTGCGGACGCGTGAGGAGGTCTTCTGCAGATGGCACGATATGGTCCCGTCGCTGTTCGGCCTGATCGGTCGGTGGCGGTCTTGCGACCGGCGGCAGTCGAGAAGCGATCACCTGGCCGGCATGGTTCCCTGAGAAAAAACACTGCGCGTCCGTCTTTGTTCCAGGTGCGCCCGTGTCCATGCGCTCGATCATGGCGAGGATCCGGACGGGCAGCCAGAACGTCGTCGCCAGCCAGGTCAGGTCCTTGCCGGTCGGCATGGCACTCGGGCGGGAGCCGGCGGCCGAATCTGCGCGAGAACCTCCCTTCTCGCCCTCGGACCATCGACCTCGCCACAAACACGAAGAGGCCGCAGTTACCTGCGGCCTCCCCTGTTTACCAATCAGCGTTGGGCTGATCAGAAGTCCATGTCGCCCATGCCGCCGCCGGGGCCACCGGCAGGCATCGGAGCGTCCTTCTTGGGCTTCTCGGCAATCATCGCCTCGGTGGTGATGAGCAGGCCGGCGACCGAGGCCGCATCCTGCAGTGCATGACGCACCACCTTCACCGGGTCGATGATGCCCTTCTTCACGAGGTCACCGTACTCGTGGGTCTGGGCGTCGAAGCCGAAGTTGGCGTCGCTGCTCTCGGAGATCTTGCCGATCACGATCGAGCCGTCGACACCGGCGTTCTCGGCGATCTGGCGGGCCGGAGCCTGCAGCGCCTTGCGCACGATCTCGACACCGACCTTCTGGTCGCTGTTGGCGGTCGTGATGTTGTCGAGGGCCTTGATCGCATAGAGGAGAGCCGTGCCGCCACCGGCGACCACACCCTCTTCGACCGCGGCGCGGGTCGCGTTCATCGCATCGTCGACGCGATCCTTGCGCTCCTTCACCTCGACCTCGGTCGCACCGCCGACGCGGATGACGGCCACGCCGCCAGCCAGCTTCGCGAGACGCTCCTGGAGCTTCTCACGATCGTAGTCGGAGGTGGTCTCCTCGATCTGCGCCTTGATCTGGGCAATGCGGCCCTGGATCTCGGTCTTGTCGCCGGCGCCGTCGACGATCGTGGTGTCTTCCTTGTTGATCACCACGCGCTTGGCCTTGCCAAGCATGTCGAGGTTCACGTTCTCGAGCTTGATGCCCAGGTCCTCGGACACGACCTGGCCGGAGGTCAGGATCGCGATGTCCTCGAGCATGGCCTTGCGACGGTCACCGAAGCCCGGCGCCTTGACGGCGGCGATCTTCAGGCCACCACGCAGCTTGTTCACGACCAGGGTCGCGAGCGCCTCGCCCTCGACGTCCTCGGCGATGATCAGCAGCGGACGGCCGCTCTGCACGACGGCTTCCAGGACCGGGAGCAGCGGCTGCAGGGTCGACAGCTTCTTCTCGTGGATGAGGATGTAGGGCTCCTCGAGGGTGGCCCGCATCTTCTCGCTGTCGGTGATGAAGTACGGCGAGAGGTAGCCGCGGTCGAACTGCATGCCCTCGACGACGTCAAGCTCGGTGTCGAGGCTCTTGGCCTCCTCGACCGTGATCACGCCCTCGTTGCCGACCTTCTGCATGGCCTCGGCCAGCATCTTGCCGATCTCAAGGTCACCGTTGGCCGAGATGGTGCCGACCTGGGCGATCTCTTCGCTGGTCGTCACCTTCTTGGAGCGGGACTTCAGGTCGGTCACGACGGCCTCGACGGCCAGGTCGATGCCGCGCTTGAGGTCCATCGGGTTCATGCCGGCGGCGACCGACTTGGCACCCTCGCGGACGATGGCGGCGGCCAGGACCGTGGCGGTCGTGGTGCCGTCACCGGCCATGTCGTTGGTCTTCGAGGCCACTTCGCGCACCATCTGGGCGCCCATGTTCTCGAACTTGTCGGAGAGCTCGATCTCCTTCGCGACCGTCACACCGTCCTTGGTGATGCGGGGCGCGCCGAAGCTCTTCTCGATCACGACGTTGCGGCCCTTGGGACCGAGCGTGACCTTCACGGCGTTGGCGAGGATCTCGACACCGCGCAGCATCTTGTTCCGTGCGTCGGTGGAGAACTTTACGTCTTTGGCTGCCATGGTCTTTTACCCGTAATTGTTGTTGGGATCACGAAGAAGAGGCTCAGGCGGCCTTCTTCAGCTCGCCACCGGCATCGTCGAGGATGCCCATGATGTCGCTTTCCTTCATGATCAGCAGGTCGTCGCCGTCGATCTTGACCTCGGTGCCGGACCACTTGCCGAACAGCACCTTGTCACCGACCTTCACGTCGAGCGGATTGATCTTGCCGCTCTCGTCGCGCGCACCCGGGCCGACCGCCACGATCTCGCCCTGCTGGGGCTTCTCCTTGGCGGTGTCGGGGATGATGATCCCGCCCTTGCTCTTCTCTTCACCTTCGAGGCGACGGACGACGACACGGTCGTGCAGGGGACGAAAGGCCATGCCAACGTTCTCCATTCTAGAGCTGAACCAGCTTGTCAGCACTCTCGGGCAGTGAGTGCTAACGGTCGGCAGTCAGGTAGAGAAACTGCGTGCAGGATGCAAGGGGGTTGCATGCAAAATTGGCAGCACTCAGGCCGGGTTGCTGCTAACTATCTGATTCGGAAAGATAAATCAGCATTGGTGGCTTGACGTCAAGCTTGACGACGGCAGAGTGGCAAGGGTCGTGCCGGCGGCGGTCGCCGGCCTCCATGCCAGGACCCACGGACCATGCCCGGCAAAGAGACTTCGCCCCTCGAGTTGCAGCTGAGGGGCTACCGCGTCGCCACCGCCGAGATCCTCTACCGCCTGCCTGATCACCCAAGCCTTCTACAGACGTTCATTTGGCAGCATTATGACATCGCGCCGCGCTATCCCGAGCTGCGCAAGTTCCTGACCTTCTGGGAAAAGAACATTGAAGGCCCGCTGGTCGGCGTGCGGGTGGGGCGCAGCGAGCTGATCAAGCCACAGGCCTGGCGCAATGGACTGGAGTTCCAGGTCCACTGACTAAAACGACCCAGGAGTCGGGCAGCCTGCCCGTCCGCTCGCTGGCCATGCACCTGAAGTCGGAGTGACGTTCACCCGATCTTCACTGGCCGGCGCCATGATCGCGGCACCTGGTCACGTCGCCTTGGCGGCACGATGGTGGGATGATCTCGCCGTCCGGCTGCCTTTGTCGGCATGCCCCCTCCCGAAGGCACGATGACCGCGCCATCTTCGACGACATGGTCGCTCGCCTGGTCCGGCAGCGGCGACATGCTGTTTCGCTATGTCGCTGCCGGTGGCTTGCTTCTGGCGGCGGCGCCGGTCCTGGGCGCCGTGCTGCCGGGGGCGCCGCCGGTCCTCGACCTCGCCGCCCACTTCCTGGTCCCGTCACTGCTGCTGTCGGCACTGCTCTCGGTCACCGGCCTCCTGGTCCGGCAGGCCCGCATCACGGCGGCGGCCTCGATCCTGCTCGCCATGGGCGCCTTCGTGCTGCTGCCGCATGCCTTGCCTGCCGGCCGGCAAGGCGGCTGGGGTGATGCGGTGGCGGTCATGCCAGACCGGGTGCCGGCGCTGAAGGTCTATTTCCACAATATCTGGTCGAACAACCGGCGGAGCGAGGACCTCGTCGCCGCTTCGGTCGCGAGCGGTGCCGACGTCGTGGTGATGGCCGAAACGACGTCATGGCGAAAGCGCTTCTTCGGGCCGCTCGCCAGTGAATACCCGCACGGTATCGCCTGCACAGCCCGGGACGAATGCGACCTGACCCTGTTCTCCCGGTTGCCCCTGGCCGACCGCATGGTCTTCCACGACCGGATCAGCGGTGCCCGCGGGATCGCGGCGACCTTGGGCGATGTCTCGACGGGGCAGGTCAGGATCGTCGGGGTGCATCTCGGACGACCGATACCGCCGGATGGCCAGAGCCGGCAATTCCTCCAGGTCCAGGCCTTGTTGCGCTCCGACCTGTTCCGCCCGGACCTGCCGACCCTTCTCGTCGGGGATTTCAATGCAGTGCCGTGGGGGCAGGTGGTGCAGAGCCTGGCGCGTGGTCTACGCCTGCAGCCGGCCGGCGGGATCGAGGGCAGCTGGCCGGACTTCCTGCCCATGCCCCTGCGCATCCGCATCGACCAGGCCCTGCTCTCGCCTGGGATTGCGGTGACCAGCCAGTCGCTGGGGCCCGCCCACGGGTCCGACCATCGGTCCCTGTCCATCTCGATCGGCCCGTCGCACTGATGGAAGTTCCTGCTACGATCACCGGTGCAACAAGATGAAGTAGTACGCACTGTAGTATGCCCGCACCTCTTTGCAGGGGCTCTGGTTCCTGTTAGCAGGCTGACGCTCGCCGTTCGCTGGCCCAGTGTCTTCGTCGACGATCAAGCAATCCGACCTCATGGATGTCGGCGGTGCCAAGGTCGCGGGCAGCCGATTGAACGATACGCCTCACAACGGAAGACCTGTCGATGTCCAATAGCCCCGCTGGGCCTGAAGCGGTCGTCCCTCCCGGACGTGCCTTGAGCGGAACCATCGGCAACGACAGCCTGCCCGGAGGTGTCGGCAATGACTATATCCGCGGGCTGGCCGGGGCGGACGTGCTTCAAGGTGGCGGTGGTGACGACACCATCGTCGGCGACGAGGGCAATGACCTGCTCATCGGGGGAGTGGGCGACGACTTCATCAGCGGCGGCGCCGGGGACGACCGGTTCTACGGCGAAGCCGGCCGCGACGTATACGATGGCGGCGAAGGCAGGGACTTTCTCGACTATTCCCGCGAGCGCGCTGCGGTCCAGGTGAACCTCGGCGCCAACGCGGCGGTGGACGGTTCGGGCGGAACCGACAGTGTCAGCAATGTCGAGGTGGTGATCGGCTCGGCGTTCAACGATTCGCTCCTGGGTTCCGCCCGGGACGAAGTGCTGGTCATCAACAGGGGCGGCAATGATCTGGCTGATGGCGGCGGCGGCAACGATACGCTGAACCTGTTCACGACCGTCGATCTCTTCATCGACCTGGGCGCACAGACCTACGAATTCGGCATCTACAACGGGACGGTCCGCAACTTCGAGCACGTCATCGCCGGTAGCGGCTCGGACGATGTGTGGGGGTCGGCCGCCGCCGAGTTCGTCAACGCCAATGGCGGGGACGATTTCGTGCAGACAGGCGCCGGGAACGACCGCGCCGATGGCGCAGCCGGCAACGACGTCCTGTTTGGGGAAGACGGCAGCGACACGCTGGTGGGAGGTCCCGGCAGTGACGAGATCCAGGGCGGTACCGGCGACGATACGCTGATCGGGCAGATCGACGACGACTGGCTGTACGGGGGCGACGGCGCCGACCGCATGTTCGGCGGGCTCGGCAACGACACCCTGTTCGGCGACGGCGGCAACGACCGCCTGGTCGGCGAGGACGGCAACGATCAGCTCTACGGTGGCGACGGCAGCGACGTGCTGACCGGCGGAGCCGGGGCGGACGAGTTCATCCGCTACACCGATGGCGGCGTCGACATCATCACCGACTTTGGGATCGGCGCCGACCATCTGTTCGTGCTGGCCGAGACCGTGTCGAGCTTTTCCGCATTCAAGGCGCTGGCCCGCCAAGCTGGAGCCGACGTCCAGGTCACGTTCGGCAGCGGCCAGTCGATCCTGTTCCAGAACCTGGGCCTGAACGAGTTGACCACCGCCAACGTGACGGTCGGCTGACACAGGTCGACCGGCCGACGCCATCGGAACCGGTGCGCCCTGCGGGTCCAATGGCGTTCTTCGGCCTGTGCGTCTGGACTGCGGGCCGCGTCTCCGGGCGCCCGATCAGCCTTGGGGCTTGAACACGGTGGCGGCGGGCGTCATGACCATCGCGGTATCGAAGCCCTGAGGAAGAAGCCCGATGGCCGCCGTTCGTCCGCGCCGCTCCGTGCTCTACATGCCCGGCAGCAATGCCCGCGCGCTGGAGAAAGCCAAGACCCTGGCCGCCGATGCGCTGATCCTCGACCTGGAGGACAGCGTGGCACCCGACGCCAAGGATGCGGCGCGCGCCCTGGTTGCCCAGAGCGTCGCTGCCGGCGGCTATGGTCATCGAGAGCTGATCGTTCGGGTGAACGGGCTCGACACGCCCTGGGGCCATGCGGATCTGGTCGACGCAGCAACCATGGGGGCCGACGGCGTCCTTCTGCCGAAGGTCTCCGACGTCGAGTTGGTCCGCCGCGCGGTGGACATCCTGGATGGTGCCGGTGGTGCTCCCGACCTGCCGATCTGGTGCATGATGGAGACCGCCCGCGCGATGTTTCGGGCGGACCAGATCGCGGATCATCCCAGGGTCGACTGCCTGGTGATGGGCACCTCGGACCTAGCCAAGGAACTGCACGCTGCGCATACGCCCCTGCGCCTGCCGATGATCACGTCGCTGGGGTTGTGCCTGCTTGCCGCGCGTGCCGCCGGCGTTTCAATCCTGGACGGCGTCAGCCTCGACCTGCAGGACGAGGATGGGTTTAGGGATGCTTGTATCCAAGGTGCAGAGTTGGGCTTCGACGGGAAGACCGTGATCCACCCCAAGCAGCTTGAGGCCGCCAACGCCGCCTTCGCGCCCTCGCCGGAAGCCGTCGACCGCGCGCACAAGATGATCGCGGCATTCGAAGAGGCTCGCGCCGCCGGCAAGGGCGTGGTCGTGGTCGACGGCAAGCTCGTCGAGAACCTTCATGTCGCCGAGGCCAAGCGGCTGGTGGCGCTGGCTGACGCGATCGCGTCGGCCGCCGGCTAGCGCCGCCGTTGGGGGAGCCGGGCTCAGCCGGGCAGCACCGCCTCGCAGATCGCACGAAGGTGGCGATGGTCGGTGCCGCAGCAGCCACCCATCACGCAGAGGCGGCGGAGCTGGTCGCGCATCCGGCGGTAGTCCTGGGCGAGGGCCTTGGGATCGCCGATGTCGAGCTCGGTGGCCTCGTCCAGCTCGGCGTGGCTGCGCGCCGACGCGTTGGCACGGATCCCGCCGATCCGGTCGAGCCACTGGCCGCCATCCTCAAGCACGTGCCGGAAGTGGCTGGGATGGGCGCAGTTGATCATGTAGTAGACGGGAGAGCCGCCCGTGGCGTCGTCGACCGTGGCGACCGCGTCCCTCAGCTGCTGCCCCGACGGCAGGCGTCCATCGGTTTCCACGGTGAACGACAGGACCAGCGGCAGGTCGACATCCGCGGCTGCCCTGGCGATGCCGAGCGCCTCCTCCGCATAGTTCAAGGTGACCGCGCTCACCATGTCCGCCTCCGTCTCGGCGAAGGTCGCGATCTGGGCATGGTGGTAGCTGCGCGCGTCCTCCGCGGTCATGCGGCTGTCGGGCCGGTAGCCGTCCCCGCGCGGGCCGACAATCCCACTGATCACCAGCGGTGCCGGATGGTCCGCCTCGTCGCGGATCGCTTCCAGCAGGGCCACTGCCCGGCGGTTCACGCTCGCCAGGGCCGTGGGGCCGTAGCCCAGCAGCTTCGCCCAGTCTGCATTGGCGCGCCAGGTCGGCGTATCCAGAATGAAGCCGAGCCCACGTTCCCGTGCGATCTCCAGGTAGGGGCGGTAGTAGCTGCGCAGCCTTTCCTGTCCCTGCTCGTCCACGACCAGGGGAAATGAGGCGAACATCGGCAGTGGGACGTTCTCCAGGAAGACGAGGGTCGTCTCCAGTCCCCCATCGGTCAGGAACAGGCCTTCCCGCATCTGCGGCAGATCATGGCGAAACCGCGGCATCGTCGTCCTCCCATCGGTCCAGTCGACGCAACCTTTAGCTGCGGCTGGTCATCTGGCTGTGTCGGACATCACAGCCGGTTCCGACGCTCCTTCAGCCGCCTCCGCCAAGATCTGCATGCGCCCGCGCCAGCGCGGCCAGCAGACTTTCGACCTGCCCCTTGTCCAGGTCGCGCACGATGAACACGAGCCGGGTGTCGCGGTCGTCCGAAGGCCATCGGTCCAGCGTGACCGGCGGGTGCATCACGTGCTGGACGGCGTGGAACACAAGCGGCCGGTCCGGCTCCTCGGCGATGTGGACGATGCCTTTGACCCGCAGCAGATCGGCGCCGCGCTGCGCCGTCAGAAGGTCCAGGAAGAGCGAGAAGGCCGCCGCCGGAATGGGCTCGGCCATCCGGATCGCGAAGGCGCGGATGTGCTCGTCGTGCCGGTTGACGTTGTGCGGGTCCTGTCCTGCACCGGCATCATGGCGGTGCGCATGATCGTGCGCATGCCCATGGTGGTGATCATGATCTCCATGCTGGTGACCATGATGATGGCCATGCGGGCCGCCATACGCCTCTTCCGCCAGCCAGCGCTGCACGTCCACGGACTTGGTACGCGCATCATAGAGACCGGCATCCAGGAGTTGGCCAGGATCGATCCGGCCATGCTCCACCGGGAAGATCGGCGCCGCCGGGTTCAGGCGCCGCAGCCGTTCCGCCAGCGCATCCGTCGCCGCCTTGCTGGCGAGGTCGGCCTTGGTAAGCACGATCCGGTCGGCGACCGCAGCCTGCTTCACCGCCTCCTCGTGCCGGTCCAGCGTGTCGGCGCCGTTCACCGCATCGACAAGCGTGATCACGCCTTCGAGCCGGAAGAAGTGGTCGATCGCGGCATCCTGCATCAGGGTCTGCAGGATCGGGGCGGGATCAGCCAGGCCGGTCGTCTCGATCACGACCCGCTTGAACGGCCGGACCCGGCCATCCTTCATCCGGCCGTACAGGTCGTGCATCGTCCTCACCAGGTCGCCGCGCACGGTGCAGCACAGGCAGCCCGACGACAGCGTCACGATCCCTTCCTCGCCACCCGTCTCGACCAGATCGTGGTCCAGCCCGATTTCGCCGAACTCGTTGATGATGACCGCCGTGTTGGCCATATCTGGCGAGGCGAGCATTCGCGACAGCAGGGTCGTCTTGCCGGCGCCGAGAAAGCCCGTCAGCACCGTCACCGGCAGCTTCTGCTCCGGCCCCGGGATGTCCACTTGCATCTGGCCCTACCCATGTTGCCCGCGCGGCAGGATGATCTTTGCCCCAGCCGCGCAGCTTCACGACCACCCGGAGCCCGTCCCGTCAATGGCCGGCGCGCCGTCTCGGCCGGGATCCGGCGGCGGAATGGCCGGGAGCCACGTTGACACCGATGCGGCGCATCCTAGGTTGCGCAGGCAACGGACCATTGCAATGAACCATTAATGTCTTTGCGCGATAACGGGCACGCGCGGACATCGGAGGATGCAGTCTTGCAGCCAAGCCGGCCCATTTCGCCGCATCTACAGATCTACCGCTGGTATGCCAGCATGATCATGTCGATCATGAATCGCGCCACTGGCCTCGCCTTGACGGTGGCGGTCATCGGCTTGGCCGTCTGGCTGTTGTGCCTGGCGTCCGGCCCGCGCGCGTTCGCGGCTGTCCAGTCGTTCCTGGGTAGCTGGTTCGGTATTCTCGTCCTGTTCGGTTTCACGATCGTCTGGGCCTACCATATGTTGAACGGGATCCGGCACCTGGCCTGGGACGCAGGCTACGGCTTCCATCCCAAAGAGTTTCGGCGAACCGGCATCGCCGTGTTGATCGGTACGGCCGCCACCACCGTGCTGGTGTGGCTCGCCGTGCTGATCGTCGCCTGAGGAGGCCGGCTGATGGCATCATCGTTTCGTACGCCGCTCGCCCGGGCCCGTGGCCTCGGTTCAGCCAAGGCGGGCGTCAGCCACTGGAAGCTCCAGCGGATCACGTCGGTTTCCGAGCTCATCCTGGAGATCTGGTTCGTCGTCCAGCTCGTAAGAATGGTGGGATCGAGCTACGACGAATGGGTCAACTGGTTCACCTCGCCGATCAATGCGAGCGTGATGGCCGTGTGGATGGTCTCGCTGTTCTACCATACCAAGCTCGGGGTGCAGGTAGTCATCGAGGACTATGTGCATGGCCGCGCGATGAAGATCGCCGCACTCCTGGCCCTGAATCTCGTGGCGGTCGGCCTGGCTGGCGCCTCGCTGGTCTCCATCATCACTATTTCCCTGCGGGGCTGAGCCCATGAGCACTCCTGCCTACCCGATTACCGAGCATACCTACGACGCCGTGGTCGTCGGCGCTGGTGGTGCCGGCCTGCGCGCGGCGGTGGGCATGGTGGAGGCAGGCCTGAAGGTCGCCTGCGTCACCAAGGTCTACCCGACCCGTTCCCACACCGTGGCGGCCCAGGGCGGCATCAACGCCGCGCTCGGCAACATGAACCAGGACGACTGGCGCTACCACATGTACGACACCGTCAAGGGGTCGGACTGGCTGGGTGACCAGGACGCGATCGAGTACATGACCAAGAACGCACCGGCGTCGGTCATCGAACTCGAGCATTACGGCGTGCCGTTCTCGCGCACGCCGGAAGGCAAGATCTATCAGCGCGCCTTTGGCGGGCAGTCGGTCGAGTTCGGCAAGTCGCAGGCCTACCGCACCTGTGCTGCAGCCGACCGGACCGGCCACGTCATCCTGCACACGCTCTACCAGCAGGCGCTCAAGAACAAGGTCCAGTTCTTCAGCGAGTTCTTCGCGCTCGACCTGCTGATGGACGACGAGGGGGCCTGTCGCGGCATCATGGCGATGCGGATCGCCGACGGCACGATCCATCGGTTCCGTAGCCAGCTGACCTGCCTGGCGACTGGCGGCTACGGCCGCGTCTACTTCTCCGCAACCTCGGCCCATACCTGCACCGGCGACGGCAACGCGATGGTGCTCCGGGCCGGCTTGCCGCTCCAGGACCTGGAATTCGTCCAGTTCCATCCCTCCGGGATCTATGGCGCCGGCTGCCTGATCACCGAGGGTGCCCGTGGCGAAGGTGGCTACCTGACCAATGCCGAGGGCGAGCGCTTCATGGAGCGCTATGCACCGTCGGCCAAGGACCTCGCCTCGCGCGACGTGGTCAGCCGGGCCATGACGATCGAGATCAACGAGGGACGCGGCTGTGGTCCGGACAAGGGCTATATCGAGCTGCACCTCGAGCATCTTGATCCGAAGCTGCTGCAGGAGCGCCTGCCGGGCATCTCGGAAACCGCGCGGGTGTTTGCCGGCGTCGACGTGACCAAGCAACCGATCCCCGTGGTGCCGACCTGCCACTACAACATGGGCGGCATTCCGACGAACTGGCAGACCGAGGTGGTGACCCGCAAGGGCGACGACGCGAACCATCCGGTGCCGGGCCTGATGGCGGTGGGCGAGGCCGCTTGCACGTCCGTGCACGGCGCCAACCGGCTGGGCGGCAACTCGCTGATCGACCTCGTGGTGTTCGGTCGTGCCGCCGCCCACCGGGCGGCCGAGCTGATCACGCCGGGGGCGGCACATAAGCCGCTGCCCAAGGACAATGCCGACTTGGCGTTGAGCCGGCTCGACAGGATGCGCCACGCGTCGGGTTCCCAGCCGACCGGCCAGGTTCGCCTGAACATGCAGCGCACGATGCAGCGCCACGCTTCCGTGTTCCGCGACGGTCCGATCCTGGAGGACGGCTGCGCCAAGATCAGCGAGGTGGCGGCCAGCCTTGCCGACATCCGGATCGAGGACCGCTCGATGGTCTGGAACAGCGATCTGGTGGAGGCGCTCGAGCTCGAGAACCTCATGCTGCAGGCCGTGGCCACCATCGAATCGGCGCGCTTCCGCACGGAGAGCCGGGGCGCCCATGCGCGCGAGGACTATCCCGAACGCGACGACGAGAACTGGCTCAAGCACAGCATCGTCTGGATGGACGGGCAGTATCGCGCCACGATCGGCGACCGGCCAGTGCATCTCAACACGCTCAGCAACGAGGTGGAGCCCGTGAAGCTTGCCAAGCGCGTGTATTGAGGGCGCGGGCACGCCTGCCGGCTGGCTGCGGTCGATGACCCGCTGCCAAGGCCGCATGCACCATCATGCTTTTCTGTCGCATCGTGCTGCGGAGTCGCGGGCGCAGCACGTCGATCCATGCCGCGGTTTCTCGGGCACCGCGTCCTGCGGGTGAGCCGGGACAGGAACTCCAATGGCCGAATTCAATCTTCCGAAGAACTCCCGCCCGGTCGAGGGCAAGACGTTCAAGGCAGCGCCGGACGCCAAGAACATCAAGGAGTTCCGCATCTATCGCTATGATCCGGAATGGGGCACGAATCCCCGGATCGATACGTTCCAGCTGGACCGTGCGGACTGCGGCCCGATGGTCCTGGACGCGCTCATCAAGATCAAGGGCGAGATCGACGGCACGCTGACCTTCCGCCGGTCATGCCGCGAGGGCATCTGCGGCTCCTGCTCAATGAACATCGACGGCGAGAACACGCTGGCCTGCCAGAAGGCCATCGACGACTGCAAGGGCGCAGTAAAGATCTACCCGCTTCCACACATGGAGGTGGTCAAGGATCTGGTCGTCGACTTCACCCACTTCTGGGCGCAGTACGAATCGATCCAGCCCTGGATCAAGACCGAGAGCCCGGAGCCGGCGCGCGAGCGGACCCAGTCGGTCGAGGAGCGCGAGAAGCTCGACGGCCTCTACGACTGCATCCTGTGCGCCTGCTGCACCAGCTCCTGCCCGTCCTACTGGTGGAACGGCGAGAAATATCTGGGTCCGGCCGTGCTGCTCCAGGCCCACCGCTGGATCGCCGACAGCCGTGACGAAGCGACCGGCGAGCGCCTGGACGATCTGGAAGATCCGTTCAAGCTCTATCGCTGCCACACCATCATGAACTGTGCCAACACCTGCCCGAAGGGGCTGAACCCGGCCAAGGCGATCAGCGAGATCAAGAAACTAATGGTTGAAAGAACCCTGTGACCGTTCACGGACAATCTTCTTGTTCGCTCGCTGAAATCGAATAAGATCGGATCATACGAAGAGGCAAAAGCCCACACACGCAGGTCCGAGTTGAAAGGGAGGTGCAAGCCTCCCTTTTGTTTTTTGATTTTTTGGCGGGCCTGCAACAGGCGCAGAGTGTCTGCTGTCGCATCTTCCGCCAGCCCCGCCTCTTTCAGTTTTGCATGTGTGCACCCTGCGCAGGATGCCTCGTTCGGCTTGAACGTGATCGACAATCGCAGGTTACAGGCGACGGTCCTGCCAGGCTGGGGCAAGTTCCCGTGCATGGCGTTGTGCTGGATCTCGCAATAGCTGTCTCCCGCACTTGAACGACGTCTTCCCGTCTGTTGTCAGGTCCGCCATCACTGCTTGAACCTGGCTGCATGAACCGGCTCCCTCTGGGCATCCAGCCGCCCGTAACACGTCGCTTTTGCTCGAACGGACGCTATCCTGGCGGATCGAGCGATCACATCTGCATGTCGCAGTTACAGAAGGCCACATTAACCACGCGAGCGCAGCCTTCCTGCCTTCTGTCGGATGCGGGGTTGGATCAATGGCGGTCCCGCCCCCCGCTCTGTATGCATGATGAGCTTTTCCCTTCGCATGGGCTTCAGTACGCCTGTGGCAAGTTCGGCTTCTCGCGGTCAGCGTCTTGCAGAGCTTGGCCGGGACGTCCGGCCTGAGACAGGATCTTTCCCAGCCGGAACGGCAGACGGCCCACCCTCGGCCCCGGTAACCTGCTGCACGCCTTGATCAAAGGTTCGTCACGAGCAGAGCGCCTAAGGCTACTGGCCAGGCTAGATGTCTGGATGCCCAGGATCGGGCGATTCCTCGTGGCCTGCTGCGAGGTCCAGGGCGATCAGCGGTCACAGCCGCTGGCCTCGACCTCCCATGGTCAACCGTACGCTCCGGGGTCAGGGTGGTGATGCTCGATTCTGAAGCCTGCCACGTCAGCCTTGCCCTCTTCACAGATGACCCAGAATGGCGCCCGCCATCGCAGCACCTGAGGACCGGAAAGGCGGACGACCTGGATGCCTGACGCGGTTCTCCGACCTGCCCGGCACAGGCCATGCCGGCGCCGTCTACCGGCGGCGTCCATCCAGCAAGTGGTTCACTCGCGTCTCGGAGACCGATTGATGGTAAGCATCAGGCAGTGACTACCTCGTGCAGGAGCGCAGCGGCATTGGCTGTGGTGGCGGGAACAAGCCCGGCTGATGGCCGAGACCATGAACAGCCTGCCCCGGCACCGAGCTGGTTCCGGGACATTGTTGGGATCAGGCGCGTTGGGCGATCGGAACATATGCTTGGCGCTTTGATGGTCTTGAGCGTGTGCGCCAGGCGGGAGGAACGGGCTGATGCTGTCCATCCATCCCAACGCCCGCACCACCCCGGCTGTGCGGGCC
>NZ_DATAGQ010000079.1:0-1755 GCF_036263595.1 Geminicoccus sp.
CTGGAAGACCGCCATCTCCTGGGGGTTGCTGACCGGCACGCTCCAGATGCGGCTGCAGGTCGAGGCATTGAACATGCCGCCACCGGTTCGCCCGATGGCGACCACCTGCAGGCCCGACCTGGCCGGGTCGACCTTGGCGACGCGCACCGCATCGACATGGTCGCTGCTGTTCCAGCCCGAGAGCGTGCAGCGGATCTTGCCGTTGAAGTCGAGCGCATACTTGCCGACGAACACGTAGTCGAAATAGCCGTCCTGGTTGCGGTCAACACCGGCGGTCACGTGCCCGGCATCGCAGGTGTTGGTGGACCAGAGCTGGTTGAGGTTCTTGTCGAACGCGACGACGCGCGCCCAGTAATCCGTATAGTTCCGGCCGCCGCAGGCACCCGACGTGGCCTGGCTGTGAGAGACCAGGATGATCGGCTCATGGTCCGACTCCTTGTAGTAGACCGCGATCCGGCAGTACTGGGTGGGTGCACTGGTGCCCTGTCCTGATAAGGTCACCGACCGCAGTTCCTTGCCGGTGGCGCCGTTGCGCTCGATCAGCTTCTTGGTGGAGCCGAACTGCCAGCAGTGCAGGATGTCTTCCTTCATGTCGGCGTTCAGGTCCAGCACCGCTGCCTGGTCACGATGGATGTAGATGCTGCCGTTCAGCACGCGGCCTAATGGATTGGAAAGCTCCCAGATCTTGTTGCCGGCCCGGCCATAGACCCGCATGGTCTTGTGGCCGTTCCACATCAGGTATTCTGACGTGCCGTTGCCGTTGAAGTCGAGCGGCAGGAGGCTGGAATAGGTGTTGTCGAGGGCGTTGCCGTCGATGTTGACCTTCATCTTCGGCACGACCTTCAGCGCACGCTTGGTGCCGGCGGATCCCTCCGCCGTGGAGGTTGGCACGTATTCCAGGCCGCGTGCCGCATTGCGGCGCAGCTGGACACGTTCGGCCAGGGGGTCATAGGCGTAGGCTGCTTCTGTTCCGATGAGAGCGACTGCCGACGCGACCAGCCCTGCGGCAAGCGCAAGACGTGCGCACGCGCGTACGCCTTTTGATAGAAAAGGCATGACATTGTCCACTGATCTCTAGGAGATGTATTAAAAGGTTTCCGCGGACAGATCAGAAAATCGGCTACAATCTAACTGCGCTAATTGTCTATGTATGATAGTTCATGTGCCAACGAGCGTTTGGTAATCTTTACATTAACACTTTATCACTGCAAATTACCTGTTGCTGCCCCACGAGAAGACCTCGAGCAGCCTCGCCTTTTGGCCCGTCAGCTCACGTTGCAAGCCAGCTCCTTGGCCAACACTGCCATGCCCTGTAGCCGGAGCTGGCTGGGGGCATGTCAAGCGATGGGCCTGCTCATGGCGCGCGGCCGGCCACGCGCCGAGACGACCCTGTCAGGCCCGATCAGGCAGATCAGTGTGGTCCCGTGCCAGCAGCTCGGCTGTGGCATCGAGCAGTGGCGCACGATGCCGGTGCGAAACAGCCTTGGCGTGCCTGCATGGATGAACTGAAAGACAGAAGATACGCTTCTTATTTCGCCCATCAGCAGGCCAGCGCGCCACCACGTTGCGTCGCGGATCCGCAACATCTTTCGTGCGTACTACAGAAGCTCGGCAACGTGATCGGAAGCGAGGAACTGAACCTGAAGCTCGTCCGGCCTCCAGCCGATGCACGGGATCCGCCACAAGACAGGGGTGCCGCTGACAGGCCATGGGCTGAAAACGGCTAGTATATTACGTGCTTGGCGGATGAAGCAC
>NZ_DATAGQ010000080.1:0-1994 GCF_036263595.1 Geminicoccus sp.
GATGGTCGAGTGCGAGGGGATGCCCAGGCAGATCGCGGTCGTCGTGCCGTCCACGATGCACTGCGAAAGGTTCTTCCGGCTGATCTGGGTGCTGTTGCCCCAGCTCGAGTTGGCACCAGGCATCCAGGCCCCACGGTCGAGCCGCCCATAGCCGGTGCTCGTGTTGGTGCCGAAGATCGCCGTCCAGTGCTTGGCGAAGTCTGTCTGGTTGACGATCTTGCCGGCCGCATCCGGGCGATAGTCCAGCGACAGCATGTTCCCGGACAAGCGGCGCTTGTCGGCCGGCAGCTGCGCCATGACCTGGCTGACCGAGGGCGCTGCCGTATGCCAGAAAAGATTGCTCGAGCTGTACTGCCCACCGCAGCGGGTTGCCGCCTGCGCTGTTTGCGCCCCGAGGGCCAGCACCGACACAAGCGCAGCGGCCACCAAGACTGACTTCAACATCTTGAACTCCCTGATTCTTCAGCAGAAGAAAATGTTCATTAGGAACAATTCATCTAAATAAAATATGTAGATTAACATAATATCTACGTCGACCGATCGGATATTATGACTTGCATGCTAGTGCATGTTTGGCTTTGCTGCCAAGGTTGTGTAGCCAGCCACAGCACTACTTGGATGTGGGCATCCGGCAGGCAAACGCGGAATACAGGCGGACGGTATTGTCGTGCCGGCGCAAGCCTCCGATCACGCTGTTCAAGCGGCCCGGTACGAGGACGACGCCAGCTGTCGCTGCGCCTGCTCTGCAGGCGCTCCCACAAGCGCGGGCTCATGAACCCGTTCGAGCAGATGAGCATGCCAGCTCATTGCCTTCGAACCCACCGATGACCCTTCTGCCGCGGGTGCCAGCCGTGTACAGCTTCCGTCTCGACCAGCCGAAGATGACAAGGTCACCAAGCTTGTTCCGCCAAGACCTCTGCTGGGCCGCTCGGAAACGACAATCGCCGAGACGGTGGCGCATACTAGGTGCCATGTCTCTGCCTGGGATGAGACCGCCATTGCCGCAACGACTGGAAGGACTCTTCCTTGGCCTCCCGTATTGAGGACTACGCCCTTATCGGCGACTGCGAGACCACAGCGCTGATAGCACGCGACGGTTCGATCGACTGGCTGTGCTGGCCACGCTTCGACAGCCCCGCCTGCTTTGCCGCGCTCCTTGGGGGGCCGGAGCATGGACGCTGGCTGCTCGCCCCCGTCGATGCCGCGCCGCGGGTTTCGCGCAGATACCGTGAGGGCGGCACGCTGATCCTCGAGACGGACTACGAGACGGCCGACGGCGCCATTACGATCATCGACTTCATGCCTCCGCGCAGTGCGGCATCGGATCTCGTGCGTATCGCGATCGGCCGGCGCGGGAAGGTGGCGATGCGCACCCAGTTGATCCTGCGCTTCGACTACGGCTCGGCGGTGCCTTGGGTGACGCACACCGAAGGCGGCAGCCTGCGCGCCATTGCGGGTCCGGACATGGTCGTGCTGCACGCGACGGTGCCGCTTCACGGCGAGAACCTGAGCACGGTAGGTGAGTTCGTCCTGGCCGCCGGGGAAGAGGCGAGCTTCGTGCTCGCCCACACGTCTTCTCACCAGATGTCGCCGGTACCGGTCGAACCACACGTCGCCCTGGACGAGACGGAACACTTCTGGCGTGCCTGGTCCAACCAGTGCACCTATGCAGGCGACTGGCCCGAGGCGGTACGACGCTCGCTGGTCACCTTGAAGGCCCTGACTTATGCGCCCACGGGTGGCATCGCCGCGGCTGCCACGACTTCCTTGCCCGAGCAGATCGGCGGTCCACGCAACTGGGACTATCGGTTCTGCTGGCTCCGTGATGCCACGCTCACCCTGCTCGCGTTGATCGATGCAGGTTTTCTGGAAGAAGCGCAGGCATGGCAGGAGTGGCTGCTGCGCGCGGTCGCCGGTAGCCCATCGCAGTTGCAGATCATGTACGGCCTTGCAGGTGAGCGCCAACTCCGGGAATGGGAACTCGATTGGCTGCC
>NZ_DATAGQ010000081.1:0-7926 GCF_036263595.1 Geminicoccus sp.
GCGCCCACTCCTCGTCCGACAGGTCGGTGGGGTACAAGCGACGGTACTCGGGCATGGCGGAAGCCTTGAACGATCATGGATCGCTTGGCGCTACACGCATCCTCTCCGCAGGACGCTACCCATTTCGAAGACCGTTTCTAGGGGGGAAGCCATCGGCAACGGCATCGGGAGATAATCCGATGCGATGCGGCTGTGCGTGCGGTGGGAACCATGGGCGTCGAGCGCCGTCGCTCTATCCTGTAGATGGGGAGAGGGCGGATGTCGGACATGGACCCTGAGATGTGCCGTGACTCCTTGATCGTGCTCCTCCACGAGCACGACGAACTCACCCGCGGCCTGGTGAGGCTGGTCGACCAGCTTGCATTCGCTGACGCCAACTATGTTGTGTCGATCATGAAGACCGATTTCTCCGAACTTGGACATCCACCTGAAGGCGGCACTTGGCCCCGCCCTGGTCAAACGCCTCCCGCTGGATGGCCGTTATACGAGGCCGCCATACGGTGGAGCGAGGGTAGGCAATAGTCGTGACCTGACCATCATTCTGATGCGCTGCGAGGCGCAGCGGCTCACGACGGTCCTTGATGTTCATATTATGTTCTCGTAGAGTCGGCACATGACCGAAGCTCCTGAAGCCACCGTTGCAGACCTGCGCGCTGTAGGACGCGACCACCTCGCCCATGCCATCGCGCGGGTGCTCGTCCGCCGGGCCCGGTCTGGCGGTGGGCCCGTTCCGTTCGTGGAAGCCTACGATCTGGCGAGCGAAGTTGCCGAGCAGATCGAGCGGCTCGACTGGCTGGTGCTGCGGCCGAACTGGAAGCCGCAGCCGTTGGAGGTGAAGCGATGAGCAGTCTGTCGATCACGTCCACCAGCCTGCGGCCGGTGGACCCTGCTTTTCCTAGGGGCTTGGTCCGGCTGTTGCTCGTGACCGACCTCCTCGGAAAGATTGAACGACAAGAAGCGCCCGGTTCGGATGCCGTCGAGGCTTATGGGCAATCCGCTGGCGTTAGCCAGTCCTCCGCTGGCCGGCTGCTGCGCCGGAGGGATCTGGTGCCCCGCGGCACCTCGCTGCGTAGCTGAAGTGCCTGCGGCGCCTGCCATGTGGCACTGCCTGATCATCGACGGGTCTTCAGGGGCCTGGGGGTGCTGCGCCCGACGAAACCCCGGTCGCATCGATCGGCTGCGCGACCTGCAGGCGTGGCATAAGCTCAGGGGCATCTTCCGGATATGCCGGCGCAGAGAACAGATGTGGTTCGGCTGCGCCGGCGGCACAAACTGTCGGGCTCGCTGACCTGGCTGCTGCCGTTGTTCCGGTGCACTGGATGCTGGGCGCGGCCGTGGTCCACAAGCAGTTGGACGATTGAGAAGCTCAGGAAGCTGTCCCTTGCGGAGCTGAGGACGGCGTCCCAGCCGCCGCCTTGGCGCGCACGCTCACGGGTGGTTGGCCGACGACCCGCTTGAAGGCGCGGCTGAAGGCGGCCTGGGAGCCGTAGCCGAGACGATAGGCTGCGGTTTCGACCGGTAGCCGGTCGCGTCCGATCCATTGGGCTGCCAAGCGCATGCGCAGTTCGGTCAGGTAGCGTACCGGCGTCATCCCGGTGACGGCGAGGAACCGCTCGGCGAACACGGAGCGTGAACTACCCATCTCGGCGGCCAGTTCGGCCACCGTCCAGTTCCGCCCGGGATCCCGATGCAGCGCGGCGATGACACGACCCAGGCGTGGATCACGCAGCGCATTGATCCAGCCTGCGGCATCACCGCAGCCACATTCTGCCCAGGCACGCACGATGAAGGCTGCCACCACGTCGGCCAGTCGAGCCAGTATGCCGGCAAAGCCCGCGCGTTCGGCACGAGCCTCGCGCTCCATGGCTTCCAGCATCGGCAGCATTTCCGGGTATCGGTCCAGCAACGTACTGACCAACATCACCTCGGGCATCAACGCCACGAGCGGATGCATGCTACCGAGATCGAACTCCATGCGACCGCTGAAGATCACTGCCCTCTTCGTACGGCACGTGTCGTCAGAGCACGCCCGGATGGTGCTGACGGTTCGGCACAGGGAGGCGACCTCGAAGGCCTCAACATCGCGACTACCTACGTCTGGCGCAGACAGAAGGTCATGAGTGCCACCTCGCGGCAGCAGTACGGCACTGCCCGCTTCCAAGACGTGCGTCACCCCGCTCGCACTACGCAGGAGCACCGACCCGCAGGCGACGAAGTGGAACTGTGCCCGCCCTTCAACCGTGCCAAAGCTGATGCCAAAGGGCGGCGCGATCTCGATCCGCCGGTACTGGACTCCGACCAGGCGCATTCCCATGAGCAACTCGCTCACGAGGTCGCTCGAAAGCTGCCCGCCTTGACGAACAGGTGGGCTTTCGGACGTGTGATCATGCATTCCGGACCTGGTGGCATGGTGCGTCCGGCGTGTCCATCCTAACCTGCAACTCATTGATGCTTGTTCGCCAAAGGATGGACTGTGAGCGACTCGATTCCCTGGACGGAAGCGACACGGGCGCGGGAAGAGCCCGCCTGGGGTGCCGTCGTCTCGATGGCGCTGGGCGTATTCGGGCTGGTGACGGCCGAGTTCCTGCCTGCCAGCCTGCTCACGCCGATGGCGGCGGATCTTGGCATCAGCGAGGGGCTGGCTGGGCAGGCCGTCACGGTCACGGCCGCGATCGCACTGGTGACAAGCCTCCTGATCGCGGCAGCAACCCGCCACATCGACCGGCGGCCCGTGCTGCTGGCCTTCTCCATGCTACTGATCGCATCGAACCTGCTGGTGGCGTTCGCGCCCAACCTTCCGGCCCTGCTGCTTGGACGCGTTCTGCTCGGCCTGGCGCTCGGCGGTTTCTGGACAATGTCCGCGGCTGTTGCGATGCGGCTTGTGCCGGAGGCGCTTGTCCCGCGCGCGCTGTCGCTGATCTTCAGTGGCGTCTCGGCCGCGACGATCCTGGCAGCACCGGTCGGCAGCTATCTTGGGGATATCTTTGGCTGGCGCATCGTCTTCTTGATCGTTGCGGCACTGGGGCTCGTGACGCTCACGGTGCAGTTCGCGACCTTGCCCAAGATGGTGTCGAGTGGGCTGACCAGCCTGCGCACCTTGGGTAACGTGTTGCTGCGACCTGGAATTGCCATCGGCATGGTGGCCGTCGTGCTGGTGTTCACCGGGCACTTCGCATTCTTCACCTATCTCCGCCCTTTCCTGGAGACGGTAACCGGTGTCGGCATCAGTGCGGTATCCGGCATCCTCCTGGGCTTCGGCGTTGCCAACCTGCTCGGCACCTTCCTCTCAGGGCTGTTGCTGGAGCGGAACCTGCGGCTGACGCTACTGCTGATGCCGCTGCTGATGGCCGTGCTTGCTTTCGGGCTCGTGGTTCTCGGCAGCCTCCCTGTGGCAAGTTCCGCCATGGTGGCCCTGTGGGGATTGGCGTTCGGCGCTGTGCCTGTGGCTTGGTCCACCTGGGTTACCCGCGCCGTTCCCGATGAGGCGGAGAGTGCCGGCGGCCTCATCGTGGCGGCTGTTCAGTTGGCCATAGCCATCGGCGCAGCAGTGGGTGGCGTGATCTTCGATGCGCGCGGCGCAACTGGCGTGTTCATCGCGAGCACCCTTGTTCTTCTCCTGGCGACCCTGATGGTCTTGGTGGGCGTTCGGACGCGGCTGCGCACCAAGATCTGACACGGACGAAACAACAGGCTGAAGACCGTCAGCACAGGAGACCGTGTAGTTCCCGCCGCCCAGTGATTGCCGCCGGCCGGCTGCACCTGCCTGAGGTGGTGCGAGTGGGCGGTACACGCACCATCCACGTTGAGACCGTCCGTGCCCGGCAGAGCAACGGTGCCAGAGACAGAACTGCGTTTCTACCTTTGACCCTGAATTGATGTGCCGCTCAGCCGCGCAAGGCTCTCGCCTAGCACGACTAGGCTAGTGCCAAGCAGCGCGACGTCCTTGATCAGGAACGAGCCCGTCGCGTTGAGCCAAGGGAAGCCACCCGAACCTGATTCCCAGATCGGCAGGGCGAACATGGTCGACACGGTGACCGCAAAGGTCAGGCTGGCCAGTGCACCGCCTGCAGCACCGGCACGGACTGACCAAGGCGAAGCAACCAGGAGCGCTGCCGTCAGCAGTTCAACGCTGCCTAGGAGGTAGGCGGCACCTGCTTCGCCGAAGACGAGGTAGAGCCAGGCCAGCCAGGGTGTTCCGCTGATCAGCGGCTTGAGCGCGTCGATCTCGATCTGCGTGAATTTGAGGATGCCGATCATCGCCAGCGGCAAGATGACGCCTGCGAGCGCGACGGCACGACCAGCAGACTTGATGGGCCCGGCGGGCGCAAAGCGATCAAGCAAACCAGCCAGCTGGCCTGTGGTTGTTGATAGGTGCTGCATGATGGTCTCCCGCATTTGTATGCATGAAGCATATATATGCAGGCACTCAACGTCTATGCGTGGTGCATATTTTTTGGTGGTGAACAGAAAGAAGATTGAGAACGTCATTGGAGCTCTGGTTCTGGCTTCGGCAGAAACCGTGCTCGCGGCACAAAGGATCAGGCGCCCGAGCCAGGCCTGACCGCAGCGGCGATCATGCTGCTCGGGCACGAGTCAGGCGTGCCGGTCGAGCGGATGAGCAGACGGTGCTGCATCTAACGAAGAGCCAGACGAACATCGCGGCAGGCACCGCTTCCGCAAAACTTGATGCTCTGGTCCGGCCTCTGGACGGGCAGACGAACGTAGCGCTGGGGATATCTTTGGCGGGCTTGGTCGCGCCGACCTCGGTCTGACCATCCTGCTGCTGTCACTACCGATGCTGATCCTGATCCCCGGCCCCTTATGAGGTGATGTTTGGCAGCTGCCTCAGCCTAGGGCCCGTTAGCTCCTGGTCATTCCTCCCCATCTGCGAGGCAGGTAGCAGATGGGATGGCTGATGACAGGTGTGCTGAGTGATGCGCAGTGGGCGGTGCTGGAACCGCTGATCGAGGCCTGCCGCCCACACCGCAAGACGCAGCATCACGACCTGCGGCGCACGATCGAGGGGATCATCTGGCGCTGCCAGAACGGGGCGAAGTGGCGGAGCCTGCCGAGTGAGTTCGGGCCTTGGTGGATGGCGGCGCAGATCTTCATCCGCCCTCGGCGGCCTGCTGGCCGCCGCTCCCCTGGAGATCGGATCAGCCGTCTGCTGACGGCTGATGGGGACGGCTGGGCGTGTGGGAGCGCCTTCTGATGATGGCGCAGGCGCACGGCATGCAGCTTGGCATGACCTTCCTGGACGGCACGAACATCCGGGCACACCAAAAGGCGGCCGGTGCCGCTCAAAAAGGGGCAGCAGAACCCGATGCGCTGAGGGTGAAGCTCTTGGCCGATCTCGTGGCGGCTATGGAACGAAATCCTGCGTGATCGCCGACGGTAGCGGTCGCGCCATCGCCTTCAGCCTGGCGCCCGGACAGGCGCACGAGTTGCCGCAGCCCATCGGCCTGCTTGCCCGTCTGCCGGCCATGCCGCGCTGGGTCGTGGCGGATCGCGGCTATACCAGCCATGCCTTCCGCGAGCACATCTGGAACCTGGGCGCACGACCGGCGATTCCACCGCAGCGGCATGAAGCACCGGTCGCCTGTCCCGCCTGGATCTACAACAATCGCAACCGCGTGGAGCGCCTCTGGGCACGCCTCAAGGAGTGGCGAGCCGTCGCCACCCGCTACGAGAAAAGGGCCTGCTCCTTCATGGGCGTCCTCTGCCTCGCTGCCGCACTCGATTGGCTCAGGAGCTAACGGACCCTAGTCGGCTTGCAGGCGACGGCCGGCGTCCATGGCATCTGGCTGCTCAACTGGCTGGCTCCGGATGTGCAGCAAGCCAAGCGCATCGTCGGCAGCGTTGTGCTTGGCCGCCGCCAAGTGAGCCGGCTGATGAACGGGAGGTGATAGTCCGCTGGTTCCTCCTCAGGGCATGCCCAAGGGTCGCGGGAGTAGCAACCATGCGTGCGCGCGAAAGCGCGATCACGCCTTCATCCGAACGCGCGTTCTATGAGATCGTGCAGCACGTTGAAGAGCCTATGACGGCAACCTGTCCAGCACCGTCCCACGACGTTCGGTCAAAGACATGAGACACCAGCGGAACATGAACTGCTGGGTTAACCAGCTTCTGACACCTAAACCATTGGATGGTTGGCGTCCCCAAGGGGACTCGAACCCCTATTTGCGCCGTGAGAGGGAAGCAAATGATAGAGTTTTACTGTCTTTGAGCGTCCACTGCTGTCAGTCACGTGTCTCTAACGTGTTCAAATTGCAGGATTCGCGGTCCAGGTTTGTTCATTATCGTCCATGGTATTACATTTCCGAAGCTTTTATCATGGACCAACGATGCCTAAGCCGGTGCCGCTCACGCGGATCAGCAGCAAGACCGAACGGGCGAAGCTCGAAACAGCACATGAGCCATGGTGGTTCGGCATCTCGCCAGGCCAGCACATCGGCTACCGCCGGTTGAAAGGCACCGAGTACGGCACGTGGTATGCCCGCTGGCGCCCGACCGGCAGCAGCAAGCTGACGTATCGCAAGACCGCGCTTGGCTTCGCGGACGATCAACGCGAGGCGAATGGCATCGACATCCTCAGTTTCACCCAGGCGAAAGAGGCAGCGGTCCGATGGTGGGACCAGCAGGTTCGCCGTGCGGCCGGCATGGAGGAGGCGTCAACGCTCAAGCTCCAAACGGTCAACGATGCAGTCGACGATTACATGAAGTGGTTCAGGCGCGAGCGTAAGGGCGTCAAGCAGACCGAGCGCGCCATCGAGCGCCACATTCACCCTACGCTCGGCGAGGTCGAACTCGCTCGCCTTACAGCTACAAGGGTTCGAGCATGGCACGTCGCGTTGGCAGAAGCGCCTGCACTCGGACGTCAAGGTATGCCGAAAGCGGTTCAGGCCGACGCGGACCTCGATGAGTTGAAGCGAAAGCGGCGGTCGAGCGCCAATCGGATCCTGACCATCCTGAAGGCGGCGCTGACCCACGCGCACCGGGAGCATGGCCTTGGAAGTCCTGATGCGTGGGAGCGTGTTCAGCCGTTCCGCGGCGCCGATGCAGCTCGGCTACGCTATCTCTCGCGTGAGGAAGTAGTCAGGCTGCTCAATGCCTGCCCGCCAGACTTTCGCCGCCTGGTGCGCGCCGCAGTCGAGACCGGCTGCCGGTTCGGCGAGCTAGCCAGAGCGCGGGTCCGGGACGTGGATGTCAGGGCCAGGGCTCTGTTGGTGCCAGTGGCGAAGTCAGGGAAGGCGCGGCATGTGCCGCTGGACAGAGCTGCGGCTGCATTCCTAGAGACGCTCGTACAGGGGAGGGGAGGCGACGAGCTTCTGCTCGTTCGAGACGATGGTGATGGTTGGGGTGACAACCACCAAATCGCTCGTATGAAGACAGCGTCGCTTCGTGCGGGGATCACGCCGCCGGCGAACTTCCACGCACTGCGGCACACCTTTGCCAGCGGCCGCATCATGGCCGGTGCCCCGCTCCTGGTGGTCGCGCAGGCACTCGGCCACACGGACGCCAGGATGGTGGAGAGGCATTATGGCCATCTCGCTCCCGGGTTCGTGCGGCAGACAATCGATGAGACGGGTTTCGCGCTAGATGCTGAGCCGACCAACGTGGAGCCTTTGAAGCTCAACAGCGTGGTTGTGGGCTGAGCATGCGTGCCCGGCGCTTCCGGGTGATCGACCGGACGGAGCAACGGCCTGGACAGCTCGCCCCGCCCGGTCATGCTGAAGGATCAGCGGATGCTGAATACCACCCCACTTTCGAGCGCGCCACCTCTGGCCCTAGCTGTTTAGTCCCGGATTGTGATGGTATGGGTTGGTTTTGAACCGCTGTGGCTCGATGGTCCACTGCTGACAGATGAACTCGTAGGGGCTTTTGCCTTTGAGGGTCTTCAGTCGGCGGGCGCAGTTGTAGGCGAGC
>NZ_DATAGQ010000082.1:0-5193 GCF_036263595.1 Geminicoccus sp.
CGGCAGTGGAAGGTGATCCAGCACGTCCGGGAGAAATTCTCCTGCCGTGACTGCGAGGCGATCAGCCAGCCACCGGCACCCTTCCACGTGATCCCCAGAGGCTGGGCGGGCCCCAGCCTCTTGGCGATGATCCTGTTCGAGAAGTTCGGCCAGCATCAGCCGCTGAACCGCCAGGCCGAGCGTTATGCCCGGGAAGGCGTGCCGTTGAGTCTGTCGACGCTGGCTGATCAGGTGGGCGCCTGCGCTGCCGTGCTGCGGCCGATCTACCAGCGCATCCAAGCCCATGTTCTGGCAGGCTCGCGCCTACATGGCGACGACACCACCGTGCCGGTCCTGGCGAAGGGCAAGACGGATATCGCCCGGTGCTGGACGTACGTGCGCGATGATCGACCGTTCGCTGGGCCGGCTCCGCCGGCAGCCTTGTTCTTCTACTCCCGCGACCGAGCCGGCGAGCACCCGCAGGCTCATCTCCAAGGCTGGAGCGGCATCCTGCAGGCCGATGCGTATGGGGGCTACGGCAAGCTCTATGGGTCTGGCCGAATCCTGGAAGCCAGCTGTTGGGCCCACGCGCGGTGCAAGTTCTTTGAGCTGGCCGATCTCACCGCTGCTGCGCGACGACGAACGCAAGGCAAGGCAGCCGCAACTATCTCACCTTTGGCGCTCGAGGCCGTCCGGCGGATCGACGCCCTGTTCGCCATCGAACGGGACATCCACGGCCTGCCGGCAGACCAGCGGCAGGCAGCGCGGCAGGAGAGAAGCGCACCGCTGGTCAGTGAACTGGAGGCCTGGATGCGGCAAGAGCGGGCCAGACTGTCGCGTCATGCCGAGGTCGCCAAGGCCATGGACTACCTGCTCAAGCGATGGAAGGCCTTCACCCGCTTCCTCGTCGACGGCCAAGTCTGCCTCTCCAACAACGCCGCCGAGCGGGCGCTGCGCGGCATCGCCCTCGGCCGCAAGGCATGGCTGTTCGCCGGATCGGATCGTGGCGGCGAGCGTGCCGCGCTCCTCTACAGCCTGATCGGCACCGCCAAGCTCAACAAGGTCGATCCGCAGGCCTGGCTTGCCGATGTCCTCGACCGTGTCGCCGGGCATCCCGCCCATAAGCTCGACGAGCTCATGCCCTGGAACTGGACGTCGTCAGCCAAAGCCGCTCAAGCAGCCTGATCCAGCCCAACTATCACCCAACCGCGGCCCTCGCCGGAGGGATACGTTCAGGCCATAGGTTGATCGGCTCTTCGCAGGTTCATGGCCATACAGAGCAGCCAGAGTTGGCAGCGGTTGCGGACGAGGCTGCGGTAGCGGACTCGGCGATATAGATAGCGCCGCTTCATGGTGCCGAAAAGTTTTTCGATCTGACTACGCAAGGGCGTGATCGCGACGTTCATCCATTTCCGACAACGCGGCTGGCGCTTGCCGACGTGCCGGCGATGCATGATGCGGTCGGTGATGCCGATCTCGGCCAAGGGCTCCCGTCCCGTCATCGACTCGTATGCCTTCCGCTAGCACGGCTGCCTCGTCACCGCAGATGAGCGCATCGGCGGCGATGCTCTAGCTCTGATCGAGCGTGAACTTGGCTATGACCGACCAGTCACGATGGCCAAATCCGGCGTCCACGGCCTCGCGCACACGGCCATGAACGGGATCGAGCATTGCCAGAGTGCGGCTAGCGGCGGTAGCGGCTTCCCTGGCCAATCGGGGATCCTTGAGCCCCAGCGTCGCCTTGAAGCCGGGCTGCTAGTCACCCCTGCCGATGCTGGCAGTATAGACTTGATAGGAACGGCTGCCGAACAGCGTGCCGAGGATCAGCTCGAAGAAACGGTCGCGCGGCAATCCGTTCGCTTCAGTCAGCACCACTGTCGGGCCAACAGGTGTTCGACGTCCTGGACACCAACAACGACAACAAGCTAACGGCGGCTGATCAGTGGGTGGACGTCAAGCGTGACCATGGATGGCGTTGTCGAGTCGTCGCTGGTGCTCGACATCGGTGCTGTCGTCGGTGCGGGTCTGTTCAGCGGTGTTGGCGAGGACACGCTGCCAATCTGGCACATGACCAGCTGGTGAAGAGCGACTTTGTGTTGGCTTGAGGCAGAGCTGCAGGTAGCAGGCGAACAGCCCGGCATGTCACGTGCCGGGCTGTTCGTGCTGGTCGCCATATCCGCATCCCAATCGGTCATAATATAGCTACCTCAGCCAACGTTAATTGCAGCTTCGGTAACTCCGCCTGGACCCAGGCGGCATCCAGCAGTGTCTCCACGAAATACAATCCCGGCCTTGCTGCCGGCTTGCCATCCAGGCCCAGCAGCCGCTCGGCCACCAGCACCACGCCCTTGGCACCGAATGCCACGTTCCCGTCCGGGTCTGTGACCATCCATCGCCTCGTAACGACGTTGCCGTCCAGTGTCTGGCCGATGATCTCGATCATCACCTCATGCCCTGGGTTGCCGTCCCTACCGGCTGCGGTAGGTGCACTGCCCATGTCGAGGCGCACCGACCTGGCGCCGGTGGGTGCCCACAGCCCGAGCGGGTCGGTCAACCCTGCGGCCTCCGCCGGTACCTCCTTTCCGCCGCCGCGGCGGATCGGTTGCATCGCCTCGGGCGGCAGCCAGCGCCAGTGGCCGTCGACCAGTGCCAACGGAGGCGGGCCCGCCTTCATGATGCGCTCCAGATCCTTCTCCGCACCTGGCGGCAATGGATCGGCCGGGTCGAAGACCGCACCCAGCACGATCGCGTCGACGCTGGCGTAGTACCGCGCCAGTGACAGCGCGATCATGGCCGGCAGGCCACCATGCATATGCCCGAGCAGCGCCAACGCGGTGTCGGGTCGATGCGCATGCATCGCCACCAGGGGTGCGATCTCGAAGGCCGCCTCCGACAGCGCGATATAGGGCAGGCTGCGGTCCTGCGCGAAGCGGTAGCTGACATGCCCATGGTCCTTAAAGGCCGGGATCACCATGCTGAACCGGCGTCCTTCCAGCCCCAGATCGGCACGATCAAGGTCGATGGCGGTCGCATCGGCATTGCCCAGCACATGCGCGAACTCCCGGGCACGCACCTGGTCACGCGCGGCGATGGTGATCGGCAGATCCGGATGGCGAGCACGGAGCCATTCGGCGATCTTGCGCCCCAACGCGCCCGTGCCACCGATCAGCAAGACGGGATCGATGTTCATCGTGCATCCTCCATCCGGGTGAAGCTGCCGCCGATCGCCGCCAGCCGGCGAAGATAGGCATCGGGATCGATCAGCTGCTCGGGAAAGTAGACGCCGGCCGTGGTCGCAGGCTTGCCGTCCAGGCCGGTCAGCCGTTCCAGCATCATCGCCACGCCCAGTGCGGTCACAGGAGCCTGGCCTTGCGGATGAACGATGGCATGCCGCTCGCGATGCGGCCCACCTTCGGGGGTTTTGCCGCTCAGCGTGATAATGATCTCGGTCGACATCGGTCCGCCACGGCGGCGGTTCGAGCTCATGCCGACCGAGACGTTCAGCTGGATGTTCGGAGCATGGGTAACGGCCGCGAGTGCCGCGATGTCGAGCGGGGAATAGGCGAAGGCTTCCATCGCCTCGCCGTCCACCGCACGGATCACGGCCTTCGCTTCATCCCCGTTCCGCCAATGGAAATTGCCCTCGCGGCGGGTGAGCGCCGCAGGTGCCAGCTGGGTCAGCCGGTGCATGTCGATATCGGCGGCCGGCCCCCCGATGTCCTCCTCGTCCAGCACCGCGTCGATCACGATGTCGGTCACGCGCGCGAACTTCCGCGCCAGGTGCAGCGTCGCCAGCACGGCGGCGCCGGCCAGCCACTCGCTGCCCAGCACGACAGGTGCTGCACGGGGATGGTGGATGAACGCCGATACTTCGGGTCCGATTTCGAAGGTGCCGCTCGAAATGCCGATATGGGGCACGCCGCGCACTTGTGCGAAACGCAGGGCGGCTAGGCGGTCGTCCTTGAGGAAGATCGCCACGGCACCGATCGACCGGTCGCCCAGTCCCAGGTCATCGGCGCCCAGGTCGACCGCCACGCCCTCGGCCTGGCTGATCTCGGCAGCAACCTGCCCTGCCTTGCCCAGGTCACGGCCGCCGATCAGCAGCGGCGCTTCAGGGTTCGCGTCGCGCAGGAGCTTCGCGGTCCAGCGGCCGACGATGCCGGACCCGCCGATCAACAGGATGGGAGCGTCTCGCATTGCACCTTCCCTTTTGCTACTCTTAGTAACCTACTTTTAGTAGGTGACCATTAGTAACCTACGAAAAGTAGGTTTTGCAAGACCCGAAGGGCGTGTCCGTGCCACCTTCCTCCACATCCCGGCTTTCCAAGGCTGAACGCCGCCAGCAACTGCTCGACACTGCACGCGTCATCGTGCGGGAAGAGGGCGCCGACCGGTTGACGCTCGGGCACCTCGCGGCGCGCGCCGGCGTGTCCAAACCCATCGTCTACGAGCACTTCGGCACCCGCCCCGGCCTCCTGATCGCCCTCTACAAGGCGATCGACGCGGGGCAGGCCGAGGCAGTGCGTGAGGCCTTGCTCGCGGCACCACGCGAGCTGGACGAGACCGCGACGATGCTCGCCGACGCCTACATGCACTGCTATGCCGACACGAGTGGCGAGTGGCATGCCGTCGGTGCGGCCTTGTCGGGCAGCGAAGAGATGGGTGCCGTTCACCAGGAGCTGCTCGCCATCTATGTCTCGCTCTTCGTGACTGCGCTGGAGCCGTACAGCACCCTGCCAGCCAGGCTGCTGCATTTGTGCTGTGTTGGGCTCGTCGGCGCCGGTGAAGCACTGTCGGCGGCGATGGTGCGTGGCGAGGCAACGGAGAAGCAGGCAGCGGAAGCCTTGGCGGCCCTGATGCGCGGCAGCGTAGGAACGGTGTGATCATGCAACGGGACACATTACGTGCTCAGATCGGCGACCAAGCCGAGCCAACTTCAGCACTGATAAGTTACAATATGCCTACTGCTCATGCGCAGTCTGCCGCGGCGGTCTTTAGGCCGGAGTGCAACAGCCCAACGTCTTCACCCGCGCGGCACTTGGCGATGAACCATGATTGCCCTCCCGCTACACCACGCGGGGCCGGAAGAACACCTCATCGGGATCCTCCTCCTGCGGTGGTGCCGGCAGGTTGATCCTGGCCCGCTCGGCCGGGTTCAGGCCCAGCAGGCCGCCCAGCTTGTTGAGCGCCGACAGCTGCGCGCCGGTCATCGCC